>JBGSWT010000087.1:0-2435 GCA_041751815.1 Pseudonocardiaceae bacterium | reverse complement strand
TTCGCACCCGCTTGGGGTCGGCCAGGGCCAGGCGCAGCGCGACCGCACCGCCCACGGAGTTTCCCACCACGTCGAGCGGCCCAACTCCCAGGGTGTCGAGGAAGCTGGCCACGAACGGGGCCAGGTCGCGGCCCGGGGCGTAGCCACCGACCGCCGGCGCGCTGTCTCCGTGACCGGGCAGGCTCAGGGCCAACACCCGATGTGTCCGGGCCAGGGCCGGGATGACCCAGCGCCAACTGGTCGCGCACTGCTCGTAGCCATGCAGCAACAACAGCGGCCGCCCAGCCCCGGCCTCCAGGTACTGGGTGCTCATCCCATCCACGGTGACCCGACGATCTCGAACAGCGAACTCGCGCTGATCCTGACGTTGTGACTCGGAAACAGGCCTCGACATGACCGACATGCCGCCTCCTAATATGCGCGTCACGTGACAACCGACTGCGTCCCTGGGGGCCTGGGCGCCACCGACAACCGTGCCATACCCGGCGGACTCTGCCAGTGGCCCTGTGATCGATGACCCTCGAACGCGTAGTTCAACCGTGCGCGAGGTAGTACTGGCCGCAACCCCAAGTGGGCGTATTCAGCGGCGGGCACGGAGCTGAGCTACTGGCTCAGCTGGTCGATGCCTGGCAGCGCGCTTGGCACCGAGTTCATCGGTCAAGTCAGCGACGTGCTCGGTGGCGTGCACTGTCGGCGCGGATGCCTGGATCAAGCTGCAGGTGAAGGCCCGCTGCGCCTCGAGCATCTGCGCGCTGAAGCCGAACGTACGGTCGATGATCTCGGCGGGCTGCGCGTCGATGTTGGCGCCGACGCCGCCGGCCTGACGCAGGACGCTTGTCCAGTTCTCGTAGATGGTGTTGACGAGCTTGAGCGTCGCGTCCTGGACCTGCTTGATGTAGCCGAGGGTCTGAACCTGGATCTGCTCCGAGTTGGTCACGGAAACCTCCCGGTTCGTCCGCGATATGCTGAGCTTCGTTAAGTATATCAAGCACGCGGGCCGCTGGCGAGAAAACGTATCGGGGCTGGAAGTGAGCGACTCAGCGGCGCAGGGGGTTGGTCAGGGGTCGGCGGTCCGGATCGATGATCGCGGGTGGCCGGAACTCGACGCGTCCGCCATGGACGGTGACCTCCCAACCTTGGAGATGTACCTGCTGGTGGTGCATGGGACAGGTGGGCGCCGACCGCGCCGACGAAGTAGAGCACCAGGCCGATGGCGGCTGCGATGCCCAGCGGTGGGTACCAGAGCCCGATCAGCAGGCCGCCCGCGCCGGCGATCTCGCACGCGGCCAGGAACGGGAACAGGCCCAGCGGCACGCCGAGGCTGGTAAGGCCGTCGACAAGCTGTGGAACGCGGCGGAGTTTGGCGGACGCCGAGACCAGCAGAATAAGGGCCGGCCAAGTCGCCAGCACGCGTATCCAGAAGGCACTGCGGGCGCACGGGCTCAAGAACGGCCATGCGCACGTGCTCATGGTGCTGGCCGACGAGGGAGCGACCAGCCAACAAGCCATGATCCAGGAACTCGAAGTAGACCCCAGCGTGTTGGTCGCGACGCTCAACGATCTGGAGCAAGCGGGGTTGGCCCAGCGGCGCCGCGACCCGGCCGACCGCCGCCGCCGCATCGTGGAGATCTCGCCGCGCGGCACACAACTGGTCGCGGACGTCTACGCCAGCATCGCGTCCGTGGAGGCCGAACTGTTCGCCAGCCTGGATCCGAACGAGATCGGCACGCTACACCGGCTGCTCGACCGGATCAGGACCGCCACGGGCGAACAGACCTGCGACGAGAACGAGGGGCACTAAGCCGCGCCACGTCGCCGCTACCAAGTGCCGCCGTCTACGTCGTAGCTGAGCCGACCGCGGTCGCACGTCCCGCGCGAGCGGGCACGCGGACGCATCCCCACCGCCCGGGTCATCGGGTCATCGCGCTTCGACCACACTCCCGGCTGGCGCTGTCTACCGTCCACTGACGACGGCCCGCTATCGGTGGAACGTCCGCTTCTGCCGCTATCCGCGCGCGTGTGCCGACGCAAGCCGTGCCGTGGTGGCCGAGCGGATCTATCTGAAGATCACATCGCCGACGCGACCGGCGTGTGTGACGCGAACTCAAAGTCCGTCCGAGTCACTGTGGCCACCATAACGATCACTATAGACATAGAAGTCTCTGGTAGCAGCCGTGGTCAACGTGGAGCCGGCGTCTTGTAAGCGGAAGGTTCGGGGTTCGAGTCCCGGCGTCGGCTCCACTCTGACAGGGGCGTCAGCTGCCGACGTGGATGCCCGGGCGCTGGGCGGGGTCGCTGTCGAGCTGGCGCAGGATCTCCCGGACGACTGGTGGGGTGTCGCCCCGTCCGAGGATGAGGTAGCGCAGTAGGTGCCCGATCGGGTTGCCTTCGGCCCATTCGAAGTAGCAGTGTGGACGCACCCCGGTCGCGTCACG
>JBGSWT010000086.1:0-6550 GCA_041751815.1 Pseudonocardiaceae bacterium | reverse complement strand
GCTCCTGATCGCTATCGCCGCCCAGCCGGGCCGGTCACTGACCGGGCTTCCGTTATTGACTGAAACCGAGCGGCGCCGGGTGCTGGTGGAATGGAACGACACCGCTCACAAGTTTCCGCAGGCTGCGTTGCCGGTTGTCTTTGCCGAGCAGGTGTCGCGGACACCGGACGCCGTTGCGGTGGTGGCCGATGAGGTGTCGTGGAGTTATGCCGAGTTGGATGCGCGGACGAACCGGCTGGCGCATCGGCTGATTCGCCTCGGTGTTCGGACGGAGCATCCGGTAGGCGTCCTGATGGAGCGCTCGATTGATCTCGTTCTCGCCGAGTTGGCCGTGGTGAAGGCTGGTGGGGCCTATTTGCCGGTGGATCTGCGGGCCCCGACGGAGCGAATGCGTTCAGTGTTGGAGCAGGCCGGCGTATCAGTATTGCTGACCGACCAGAAATGGCAGGCCGCCGCGCATTCTGTTCATCGCCAGCATGTGCTGGTGGTGGATAACGATGCGTTGCGCGATGAGCCCGACTGTGATTCTGATATTCGGGATCCTGGTGTGGCAGTGGATCCGGAGCAGTTGGCCTACGTCATGTACACGTCCGGTTCCACCGGTGTGCCGAAGGGTGTCGCGGTCCGGCACCGGGACGTGGTGGCGCTGGCCTTCGATCGGTGTTTCGGTGGCGGTGGCCACGAGCGGGTTCTGTTGCACTCCTCGCAGGCGTTCGACGCATCAACCTACGAACTCTGGGTGCCGTTGCTGCGGGGCGGCCAAGTGGTGGTGGCACCGCCGGTCGAGGTGGATGTCAACATCCTGCGCAAGGTGATCACCGAACATCGGGTGACCGGATTGTGGCTGACCGCCGGGTTGTTCGGAGTGATCGCCCAGGAGTCACCCGGCTGCCTCGCCGGTGTCCGCGAGGTGTGGACCGGTGGGGATGTGGTGCCGGCGGCCGCGGTGCGTCGGGTGCTGGCGGCCTGCCCGGACGTGGTGGTGGTAGACGGCTATGGCCCAACCGAGACCACGACCTTCGCCAGCTCATACCGGATGACGGACATCGATTCGGTGCCCGAGGTGGTGCCGATCGGAACTGCTCTGGACAACATGCGCGTCTATGTCCTGGATGGCGACCTGCAGTTGTTGCCACCGGACGTGCCCGGCGAGCTGTACATCGCCGGTGCGGGGTTGGCGCGGGGGTATTGGACTCGTCCGGGTCTGACCGCGCAGCGGGTTGTCGCCAATCCGTTCGGGCTTGCCGGTGAACGGATGTATCGCACCGGAGACCTGGTGCGCTGGACTGTGGATGGCACGTTGGTGTTCGTCGGTCGGGTCGACGAGCAGGTGAAAATCCGTGGATTCCGGATCGAGTTGGGCGAGGTTGAGTCCGCGCTGGCCGCCCATCCCGACGTGGCTCAGGTCGCTGTCGTGGTACGAGAAGGATCTGGCGCCAAGCGGCTGGTGGCTTATGTGGTGCCCGATGGATCGGTGGATTTCTCGCAGTTACGGGTACACGCAGCGGCGATGTTACCCGACTACATGGTGCCCTCAGCGTTTGTGATGATGGACGAATTACCGCTGAATCCGAACGGCAAACTCGATCGGCGAGCGTTGCCGGCGCCGGATGCCAGCGCGGCAATAGCTCACGGCTATGTAGCACCACGGACCGATGTCGAGGCCGCCCTCACCAGGATCTGGGCCGAGGTATTAGGAGTGGAGCGAGTCGGGATCGAGGACAGCTTCTTTCAGCTGGGTGGCGACTCGATCCTGAGCATCCAGGTGGTGGCCCGCGCCGCCCGGATCGGCCTGCGCATGCGATCCCGGGATATCTTCCTGCACCAGACGGTGGCGTCCCTGGCCCCGAATGTCACTGCGCCGGAGCGGGAACCGGTCGAGCAAGGACCGGTGACCGGGGCGGTGCCGCTGACTCCGATCCAGAGCTGGTTCTTCGACACCCCGACGATGGCGCCGGGACATTTCCATCAGTCGCTGAGTCTGGAGCTCGCCGAGAGTCTCGACGAGACCGCACTGCGCGCCGCACTGGCGAGGCTCCTCGAGCACCACGACGCGTTGCGGATGCGGTTCGAGCAGCTTGAGGGCCAATGGTGTCAGCACAACGCGCCGGTGGAGCCGGTCGAGGTGCTGCGTCGGGTCGATCTGTCTGCCCTGGACGGCGACCGGCGGACCGTGATGGCCGACATGCTGCGTGACATCCAGGCCGATCTCAATCTAGGTAGTGGGCCGCTGCTGGCGGCGGTGGTGGTGTTCGAGCTAGGTCACGGGCAGCGGCCGGTGTTGGCACTGACGGTGCACCACCTGGTTGTCGACGGGGTGTCCTGGCGGATCCTGCTGGAGGATCTGGCTACGGCGTATCGCGCGGCGTGTGGTGATCCGACAGCTCGGTTGGGGGCCAAGACCACCTCGTTCCGGCAGTGGGCCTTGCGGCTGAGCGAGCATGCCGGTGCCGGGAAGTTCGACGACGAGCTGGACTACTGGCGCGACGTCGCCCAGGGTGCCGATCCGGTCTTGCCGACCGACGGGGCTGGCCCCAACACGGTGGCCTCGGTGCGCTCGGTGAGTCGGGGACTGGACGAGCAGCAGACCCGGGCGTTGTTGCAGCAGGTGCCCCAGGTCTATCGGACCCAGATCAACGACGTGCTGCTGGCCGCGCTGGGCCGGGTGCTGGGGGACTGGACCGGGCGTGAGCAGGTCCTGGTGGACCTGGAGGGCCACGGCCGGGAGGAGCTGTTCGACGGGGTGGACCTGTCCCGGACCGTGGGCTGGTTCACCACGCTGTTCCCGGTGGCCCTACCGGCCACTTCAGGCTGCGACTGGGGTGCCCGATTGACCGCGGTCAAGGAACACCTGCACGCCATCCCCGGTCGCGGGCTGGGCTATGGCGCTCTGCGCTATCTCACCGACGCCACTGGTCGGACCGCACCCGCCCGCCAGCTCAGCTTCAACTACCTGGGGCACTTCGGCCTGTCTGCTGGCGGCGACGGCGTCTATCAGGCGGTGTCTGAGCAGCTGCGGTTGGACGAGAGTCCGCAGGCCGAGCGCGCCCACATCCTGGAGGTCGTGGGCAGGCTCGAGCAGGACCGGCTGGAGTTCACCTGGTTCTACTCCGAGCACCTGCACCGGCGCCCGACCATCAGTGGCCTGGCCGACGAACTGGTCACCGCCCTGCAGGAGATCATCGCCCACTGCACCCAGCCCGGTGTCGGGGGACGCGGCCCCTCGGACTTCCCGCTGGCCCGTCTCGACCAGGCCACCGTGGACCGCCTTGCCGGCGACGGCCGTGGCGTCGAGGACATCTACCCGCTGACCCCCACCCAGGCCGGCATGATCTTCCACGCGTTGTCCCAGGCAGATCAGGGCGTCTACTTCGAGCAGGTGGCCTTCGTGGTCGAGGGCGTTGCCGACCCTCGGCGGCTCGGTGCGGCCTGGCAGCACGTCGTGAACCGGACGCCGGTGTTGCGCAGCAATGTCGTCTGGGACGGGGTGGCCGAGCCGGTGCAGGTGGTGCACCGTGAGCTGACGCTGCCGGTCAGCTACCTGGACTGGGGGCTGCTGTCGGAGGCTGAGCGGCGTGACGAGCTGCGGACGTGGCTTGACCGCGACCGCGCGGCGGGCCTGGACCTGGCCACCGCTCCGCTGCTACGGGTGATGGTGGCGCGGCTCTCCAACACCGAGGTCCAGGTCGTGTGGACCTTCCACCACGTGTTGCTGGACGGGTGGAGCGTTTTCCAGGTGCTCTCCGACGTGTTCGCCTGCCATGCCGAGCTCCAGCGTGCCTCGGAGACCGTCGGGGCGGATCTCCCACTGGTCACTCTCCCATTGGCGATCCGGCGTCCGTTCCGGCATTACCTGCAGTGGCTGCGCGCAGTCGACCGACGTGAGCCTGAGGAATATTGGCGCCGGGTATTGGCTGGCCTGTCCGAGCCGACTGCGTTGCCCTACGACCATCCACCCGTGGAGACCCACCGCGCCGCGTCCAGCGCGTTGGTACGGCTCGCGCTGTCGAGCGAGCAGTCCAGCCAGCTCCGCAGAGCCGCCCGGCACCACGGATTGACGGTGAACACGGTGGTGCAAGGGGCCTGGGCGCTGTTGTTGTCCCGCTACAGCGGCCAGCGTGATGTGGTGTTCGGCACGACGGTGTCGGGGCGGCCGGCCGAGTTGACCGGTGTCGAGTCGATGATCGGCATGTTCATCAACACCGTTCCCACCCGAGTGCAGTGTGACAATGCGCGAGATGTCCTGTCCTGGCTTTGGGAACTGCAGATCGAGCAGACCGAGGCGCGACGGCATGACATCTTCTCGCTCAGTCAACTGCAGTCCTGGAGTGACCTACCCGTCGAGGTGGGCCTGTTCGACAGCATCGTGGTGTTCGAGAACTATCCGATCGACGGTGAGGTCGCTGCCACGTACGGTCTGCGGCTGCGCGAGCTGACGGCTATCGAGGCCACCAACTATCCGTTGAGCGTTGTGGTAGTCCCCGGTGAGCGGTTGTCGATCGGATTGGGTTATGACCCGGCATTATTCGAGGCGCCGACAATCGAGCGAATGGCAGATCATCTGATCCATGTTTTGGATGTGTTCGTCGATGACCCCACGGTTGTGTTGGATCGGATCAATATTCTTTCCGAGGCGGAGCGGTATCAGCTGGAAATTTCCGAGGCACAGCGGAAACTGGACCGCAAAGCGCTGGCCGTCCGGGAATGGGACGCGGGTCCCAGTACCGGTTATGTGCCGCCCAGCACCGACACCGAAAGAGCGCTGGCCGAGATCTGGGCCGACGCGCTCACCGTGGACAAGGTCGGTGTCGAGGACAACTTCTACGACCTCGGTGGCGATTCCATCAGGAGCCTGCTCATCACCACTCGGATCAAAGCGGCATTCGACGTCACCCTGACGCCGCGAGACGTCCTGGCCGCTCGCACCGTATCCGCGCTGACCCAGACGGTTGAAGAAGCGATCCTGTGCGAATTCGAAAATGTTGCCTTCGGTGACGGCAACGACGACCAGCTGTAAGGAGTAAGGAATGCCGTCATCGAAAGAGAGCCGGATTTCCGCTCTACCCGCTCACCTGCAGGAAGTTCTACGTCGTCGTCTGGCCGGCCGGGCGCAACGGACCGACACGATTTCGCCGGCCGACCGCACCAAGCCGCTACCACTGTCTTTCTCGCAGCAACGGTTGTGGTTTCTGAACGAGTTCCAGCCGGGCGGGGCCCAGAACGAGGGGGCCCAGAACGAGGGGGCACAGACAGGGGGGGCCGAGTACAACAGCGGACTCGCGCTGCGCCTGCGAGGTCCGCTGCAGGTGCCGGCGCTGACCGTGGCGGTGGGCGAACTGGTGGCCCGACATGAGTCGCTGCGGACCACCTTCGAGGAGGTGGACGGCAAGGGAACACAGGTGGTGCACCCGGTAGTGGACCTGGTGGTGCCAGTGCGGGAGCTACCTGGGGCGACCGCCCCTACGGACGCTGCGCTCGACGGGATGCTTTCCGAAGAGTTCGGCCGTCCCTTCGATCTGCGGCATGGGCCGCTCTTCCGGGCGGTGCTGGTCCGCCTCGCCGACGATGAGCACGTTCTGCTGCTCGTGGCGCACCACATCGTCACCGACGGCGCATCGATGGACGTGCTGGTCGATGAGCTGGCCGCGATGTACGCCGCCGCCACCGAGGGGCGGAAGGCGGATCTGCCTGCACTGCCCATCCACTACGCCGATTTCGCCAGTTGGCAGCGCAACCAGTTGTCCGGGCCGGCTCTCGACGGCGGGCTCGATTACTGGACACGGCAGCTGGCGGGAATCTCTCTCCTCGAGTTACCGACTGATCGGTCGCGGCCGGCGATACGCACCTCCATGGGCGCGGTGCAGGAGTTCACGGTGCCGGCGGAGCTCACCGCCCGGCTCGGCGAGCTGGCCCGCACCCACGACACAACCCTGTTCACCGCATTGGTGGCGGCGTGTCAGGTGTTGTTCGCGCGGTGGTCGGGCCAAGACGACATCGCGGTGGGCACGGTCGTCTCCGGGCGCAACCGGCCGGAGCTGGCGGGACTAGTCGGGTTTTTCGTCAACACCCTCGTGCTGCGCGCCCAAGTTGACCGGACGCAGGCCTTCCCCGAGTTTCTCGGCACCGTTCGCCAGATGGTGTTCGACGCTCTGGCTCATCAAGACGTGCCCTTCGAGCGACTGGTCGACGCGGTCCGGCCCGAGCGGAACCTCAGCCGCAACCCACTGTTCGACGTCATGGTGCTGATGCATGACGAGCAGCGGACCCCACAAACGTTCGCCGAACTGCGCGCCGAGACCATGGACATCTCAGGCCACACCACCGCCTTCGACATTAAGTGCGAGTTCCAGGTGGTGGATGGCGCGCTGCGCGGAATGCTGACTTACAGCACCGATTTGTTTGATGCTGCGACTGTGCGGCGGATGGCGCAGCATTTGTTGGTGTTGTTGGGTGGGATTGCGGCGGATCCGGATCGGCTGGTGGCTGATCTTCCGTTGTTGACTGATGCTGAGCGTGATCGGGTGTTGGTGACGTGGAACGACACTCACCG
>JBGSWT010000085.1:0-4154 GCA_041751815.1 Pseudonocardiaceae bacterium | reverse complement strand
TCAGCTGCTGATGGGCGAGTGCGGTCAGCGACGACTTCTCCATGAAATCCACCCTTCCGGAACCAGTCGATGCCGGCGGTCGCAAGCGATTTCCAGTGCTTCGGTGCCGAGGTACCCGCATTCAGCGGGCTCAGCGGGGTTAAAAGCCCTCCATTTACCCCGCTAAGCCCGCTGAATGCGGGGTGGCAGGGGTGAGGATTAGCGGTTGTCGCGGGGGCCCCGGGAACCGGGAGTACCGCCGGGGCCGCGGCGACGCAGGTAGCGCTCGAAGTCCGCGGCGATGGCGTCCCCGCTGGCCTCGTGCAAGGTGAGCTCGGTGTCGCCGCGCTCTTCCAGCGCCCGCACGTAGCTGGCGACCTCGTCGTCCTCCTCAGCCATCTCGCTGACCGTCGCCTCCCACTCCTCGGACTCCTCCGGGAGCCCACCGAGTGGGACCTCGAGATCGAGCACCTCTTCCACCCGGTGCAGCAACGCCAGGGTGGCCTTGGGCGAAGGCGGGGCGGAGACGTAGTGCGGCACCGCGGCCCAGAACGAGATGGCCGGCACTCCGGCCTGCACGCAGGCGTCCTGAAAGACCCCCACGATCCCGGTCGGTCCCTCGTACTTGGACCGTTCCAATTTGAACCGGGCCGCCGAGGCAGCGTCATAGGAGGAACCGGTGACCGGCACCGGCCGGGTATGCGGAGTGTCAGCGAGCAGTGCACCGAGCGTCACCACCGTGGTGATGCCCAGGTCCTGGACGTGGCGCAGCAGCTCGTCACAGAACGACCGCCAGCGCATGTTCGGCTCGATACCGTGCACCAGAACCACGTCGTAGTCCGCCCCCGGCGGGTGGCACACCGACAGCCGGGTGGTGGGCCACTCGACCAGCCTGGTGATCCCGTCGACCAGTTTGGTGGTGGGCCTGGTGACCTGGAAGTCGTAGTAGTCCTCGGGGTCGAGCTCAGCCAGCGGCGTCGCGTCCCAGCTCAGCTGCAGATGTTCGATCGCAGTGCTGGCAGCGTCCCCGGCGTCGTTCCAGCCCTGGAACGCAGCCACCAATACCGGGGAGGTGAGCTGCGGGGGCAGCTGCGATCCGCGGGCGGCCGGACCGGTGCCGGAACTGTCGGGATGGGTCACTGCGCTAGCCTACGGCCCCTGGGCCTTAATGGCCCTCACGCGCTACCACGCGGCTCGATATCGCCTGCTCTACGCTGAATCTCATGTCCCAGTCACCATTGCTCGACGTCCTGGCGCAACGTGTGCTGGTCGCCGATGGCGCCATGGGCACGATGCTGCAGTCCATCCCGCTGAGCCTGGACGATTTCGCCGGGCTGGAGGGCTGCAACGAGATCCTCAACGTCACACGCCCGGACGTCGTTCGTGCCGTGCACCGAGGCTACCTGGAGGCCGGTGCCGACGCGGTGGAGTCCAACACCTTCGGCGCCAACCTGGCCAATCTCGCCGAATACGACATCCCCGATCGGATCCGGGAGCTCGCTGAGGCGGGCGCCACGCTGGCTCGCGAGGTGGCCGACGAGTTCGCCGAGCCGGACCGGCAGCGGTTCGTGCTCGGCTCGGTCGGCCCTGGCACCAAACTGCCCACCCTGGGCCACACCGGCTTCGCCGAGCTGCGCGACGCCTACATTGAGCAGATCCGCGGCCTGCTCGCCGGTGGAGTCGACGCGGTGTTGATAGAGACCAGCCAGGATCTGCTGCAGTGCAAGGCTGCGGTCATTGCCTCGCGACGGGCGATGGTCGCCGAGGGTCGGCACGTTCCGATCATCACCCAGGTCACCCTGGAGACCACCGGAACGATGCTGCTGGGCACTGAGATCGGCGCAGCGCTCACCGCGTTGGAACCGCTGGGCATCGACCTGATCGGGCTGAACTGCGCCACCGGCCCGGCCGAGATGAGCGAGCACCTGCGGCAGCTGTCCAAGCACTCCCGGATCCCGCTGTCGGTGATGCCCAACGCCGGCCTGCCGCAGCTCGGCACGGACGGGGCAGTCTACCCGCTGACGCCCGATGAATTGGCCGCCGCGCTGGTCAACTTCGTCACCGAGTTCGGCGTCCGGCTGGTCGGTGGTTGCTGCGGCACCACCGGAGAGCACATCGCGGCGGTGGCCCAGGCGGTGGCCGGGCTCACCCCCCGCAACCGGCGGCCGCGCCCCGAGCCGGGAGTGTCCTCGCTCTACGCGGCGGTGCCGTTTCGCCAGGACGCCAGCGTGTTGATGGTCGGCGAACGAACCAACGCCAACGGATCCAAGGCGTTTCGTGAGGCCATGCTGGCTGAGCGCTTCGATGACTGTGTGGAGATCGCGCGCGCGCAGACCCGCGACGGCGCGCACCTCATCGACCTCAATGTGGACTACGTCGGCCGCGATGGTGCCGCCGACATGGCGGAGCTGGCCGGGCGGCTGGCCACCGCGTCGACGCTGCCGGTGATGCTGGACTCCACCGAGCCCGAGGTGCTCCAGGCCGGCTTGGAACGTCTCGGCGGCCGATGCGTGGTCAACTCGGTGAACTTCGAGGACGGCGACGGGCCGGGCTCGCGGTATCAGCGTGCCATGACGTTGATCCGCGAACATGGCGCCGCAGTGGTGGCGCTGTGCATCGATGAGGAGGGGCAGGCCCGCACCGCGGAGTGGAAGGTCCGGGTGGCCTCGCGGCTGATCGATGATCTGACCGCCACCTGGGGCATGCACACCTCCGACATCATCGTCGACTGCCTCACCTTCCCGATCTCCACTGGGCAGGAGGAGGTGCGCCGCGACGCGCTGGAGACCATCGAGGCGATCCGCGAGGTCAAGCATCGCTACCCGGAGGTGCAGACCACGCTCGGGCTCTCCAACGTGTCCTTTGGGCTCAACCCCGCGGCTCGCCAGGTGCTCAACTCGGTCTTCCTGCATGAGTGCGTGCAGGCCGGCCTCGACACCGCGA
The DNA here is from genome assembly GCA_041751815.1 of Pseudonocardiaceae bacterium. GTDB lineage: Bacteria > Actinomycetota > Actinomycetes > Mycobacteriales > Pseudonocardiaceae. The sequence continues at coordinate 1,232 of JBGSWT010000085.1, read as the reverse complement.
TCGTGCATGCATCCAAGATCGTCCCGATGGCGCGGATCCCGGACGAGCACCGGGCCGTGGCACTGGACCTGGTGTACGACCGGCGGCGGGAGAACTATGACCCGCTGCAGGAGCTGATGGCGCTGTTCGAGGGCGTCACGACATCGTCGTCGCGGGAATCCCGAGCGGCTGAGCTGGCCGCGCTGCCGCTGTTCGAGCGGTTGGAACGGCGCATCGTCGACGGGGACCGCAATGGGCTGCCCAATGACCTGGACGCCGCGCTGCAGCAGCGGCCCGCGCTGCAGATCATCAACGACACCCTGCTGTCCGGAATGAAGACCGTCGGCGACCTGTTCGGCTCGGGCCAGATGCAGCTGCCGTTCGTCCTGCAGTCGGCCGAGACGATGAAGGCGTCGGTCGCGCACCTCGAACCGCACATGGAGCGCGCTGAAGACGACAGCGGCAAGGGCCGGCTGGTGCTGGCCACCGTCAAGGGCGACGTGCATGACATCGGCAAGAACCTGGTGGACATCATCCTGTCCAACAACGGCTACGAGGTGATCAACCTCGGCATCAAGCAACCCATCAGCGCGATCTTGCAGGCCGCCACCGAGCACCGCGCGGACGCCATCGGGATGTCGGGGTTGCTCGTCAAGTCGACCGTGATCATGAAGGACAACCTTGAGGAGATGAACTCCCGAGGCTTGGCCGGCTCGTTGCCGGTGTTGCTCGGTGGGGCCGCGCTGACCCGCGCCTACGTGGAGAACGATCTCGCCGAGCTGTACTCAGGTGAGGTCCGGTACGCGCGAGACGCCTTCGAGGGGCTGCGGTTGATGGACTCGATCATGACCAGGAAGCGGGGCGGCACGGTGCTCGCCGACCCGCAGGAGGACGCCAAGGTAGCCGAGCGCAAGGCGCGCCGGGAACGGTCGCTGCGCATCGCTGCGGCGCGCCGGGCCAAGGAGCAAGGCACCGAGGAGCCGGCACCAGCACGCTCTGACGTGGCCATCGACGTGCCGATCCCGACTCCGCCGTTCTGGGGATCCCGGGTGGTCACGGGTATTCCGGCGGCCGAGTTCACCGCGATGCTCGACGAGCGGGCCACCTTCCTGGGGCAGTGGGGGCTGCGCGGCTCCCGGAGCAAGGACGGCCCCACTTACGAGGAGTTGGTGGAGACGGAGGGGCGGCCCCGGCTGCGGTACTGGTTGGACCGGCTGACCACCGAGGGGGTGCTCGCGCACGCTGCGGTCGTC
>JBGSWT010000084.1:0-3330 GCA_041751815.1 Pseudonocardiaceae bacterium | reverse complement strand
AGTGCCTGCGACCGGCAGTAGTCCCGTAGCCGTGTTGGACCCTGCTTCGTGATCTGAGCAGCCTCCGGGAGCGATGCTCCGGACCTCGGCAGCGCACAGTCAGCAGACCCAACGAGACGCCAGGTTCTGGCCGGACGACCGTTCTGCGGTATGTCGCCCCGCACGGGCTCGACGCCTCCTCGCTCAGGAGGAACCATGACCGCCACCGAACATGAGCCCGCTGAGAGCGCCGCGCGACCGGGCGCTGGGCTCGCCGATGATCTGCGGTCCATGGAGCGGCGACGCCCCTTCCGGTGGGGACTGGTGCTCGGCGCGGTGGTGAGCGTGGCTGCCGCCCTGCTGGTGGTCCAGAACGGCCAGTCGACGACCGTGCGGTGGTTGTGGCTCGACTTCGAGATGCCGTTGTGGCTCCTGCTCGTGGTCACCCTCGCCACCGGTGTCGTGATCGCCGAGGCCGCCAAGCTGCTGTGGCACCGGGCCCGGTCCCGGGCCGCGGACCGCTCGACCACGCTCCGCACCGCCCGCCGCCGACTGCGCGGGTCCTGACCGATGCACAACCAGCTGCTGATCGACGCGATCGCCCGCCGCGGACCGGGCGTCCGTTGAGCGCGCACGAGGACCTGCGCGATCTGTGCGAGGCATCGGACCAGTTCTTCACCGTGGCCCTGCCGGCGCCGAGCGATCAGATCGACTCTGATCACCGGTTCGCGGTCGAGTGGACCAACGCCCGTCGCGAGCTTGCCCCTCGCTGGGACGACGTCGATCTGCAGGCCATTGACGACCTGCTCGTCGCGGTGTCGCACCGCGACGGTGCCGCGCTGATCGTGGTTCGAGGGAAGGGTGGTCCGAGCCTGGCCGAGTTCCTCGCCGAGCCCGTGCAGAACCTGATGGTCCACGAAGGACCCGTCCCCCGGCTGGCGCCGCTGATCGAAGCTCGCTCCCGGGTCATCGCGCACGTGGTCGTGGAGACCGACCGGGCCGGCGCCGATCTGACGGCCTTCGACGGGACGACCGTGACGGCCACCAAGACCGTCGAGGGGGACACAGAGCACATCCACCGCGGCCAGTCCGGTGGCTGGTCCCAGGCCCGGTTCCAGCAACGAGCCGAGAACACCTGGGAGCACAACGCCAACGACGTCGCCGATGCCGTCGCCGACCTCGCCCGCCAGGTCGACGCCCGATTGATCGCCGTCAGCGGCGACGTCCGCGCCCAGACCTTCGTCCTGGAGTCCCTTCCCCAGGACGTGTCCGGCATCGCCGTCAAGATCGAAGCCGGCTCACCGGAGGGCATCGCCGACGAGGTCGTGCGCCTGCTGGCTGATCAGGTCGCCTCCCACGTGGTCGAGCTGGCGGACCGGTTCCGCACCGCGCAGGCGAATGGCCCGGCGACCTCGGACACTGCCACCACGCTCGACGCCCTGGCCGAGGGCCGAGTCGATACGTTGCTGGTGCACGACGACGGCTCCACCGAACCGACGATCGGTGCCGAACGACCCGAGCTCCCCAGCGGTGCCCGGGTGGTCGATGCCGCCATCGCGGCCGCCCTGCGGACCGATGCCACCGTGGTGGTGGTCCCGCGTCTCGCGCTGCTCGACGGTCCCATCGCGGCGTTGCTCCGCTGGTGAACCTCGTCTGGTGACCGGCGCCCCGCTGATCACGGCGCTCGTTCCGAGTCGTCTGCTGGGCGCCGTGGGCGGCTCACCTGCGGAGGAGGTGAGCCAGTCCGCCCAGTCGATCTGGCGGACCTTCCTTGATGGCTTGCCCCGCGTCGGCGCCGCCGTGGCGATCGTGGCCTTGGGCTGGGCGCTGAGCCGCGCCCTGCGATTCGGACTGCACCGAGCGTTCGCTCGACGGCGGACGCCGAGCTTCGCCCGCGTGATGAGCAAGGTGCTCGGCTGGACGCTGCTGACCGTGACGGTGCTGTTGGCGATCGCCGTCACGTTCCCGTCTGTCGAGCCCGTCAACATCCTCGCCGGGCTCGGGTTCTTCTCCGTCGCGATCGGTTTCGCGTTCCAGGACATCCTCGAGAACAGCCTCGCCGGGATCCTGTTGCTGTTCCGGCAGCCGTTCCGGTCGGGCGACCAGATCGACGTCGTCGAGCACGCCGGAACCGTCACCGAGATCAACATCCGCGAGACGCGGCTGATCACTTACGACGGCGAGCTGGTCATCATCCCCAACCGGGATGTGTACAAGGGCGTGATCCGTGTGCACACGCACCAGGCCCAGCACCGGCTCGAGTTCCAGGTCGGGATCGCGTATGAGAACGACGCCGCGGCGGCCACCGAGGCGATCGTCGCTGCGCTCTCCACCGTGCCGGCCATCGCGGCACAGCCGTGCCCCGCCGCCTTGGTGCACGAGCTGGGCGTGTCGACCGTGAACATCCGCGCCATGTTCTGGACCGCGTCACGCCAGGCAGACTCGATTGCAACGCTCGATGCCGCCGTCCAGGCGGTCAAGCGGAGGCTGGATGACGACGGCATCGAGCTCCCCGCCAACATCGTCGTGTTGCAAGCCACCCCCAGCTTCAAGGCCGCCATCCAAGACGACGCCGAGGTCAGCCCGGCCGGCGCCGTTCGTCCCATGGTCCTGCCGGTCGACCGTTGAGCGACCTCATGAGGCCGGGCGTTTCGCACCCCTGATGACCAAGGAGCACCACCATGACCTCTACCAGCGATCCCGAGACCGATGCGGTCTACCGGCTGCCTGACCTGCGCTACGACTACGGGGCGCTCGAACCGCACATCTCCGGTCGGATCATGGAGCTGCACCACGCCAAGCACCACGCCGCCTACGTCGCCGGCGCCAACCGCGCCGTGGAGAAGCTGCAGGACGCGCGGGGCACGAGCGACTTCAGCACCCTGTCGATGTTGGAGAAGAACCTGGCGTTCAACCTGTCGGGACACGTGCTGCACTCGCTGTTCTGGGAGTGCTTGTCACCCGACGGCGGCGGAGAACCAGCCGGCTGGATCGCCGAGCAGATCGACGCCAACTTCGGGGGCTTCGCCCCGTTCCGAGCCCACATGATCGAAGCGGCCAGCACCATCCAAGGCTCCGGATGGGCGCTGGCATCGTGGGAGCCAACAGGACGGCGAGTCGTGATCGAGCAGACCTATGACCATCAGGGCAACCACGGCCAAGGCACCGTCCCGATCCTGGCCATCGACGCCTGGGAGCACGCCTACTACCTGCAGTACGAGAACGACAAGAGCGCGTTCTTCGAGGCCATCTGGGCCGTCATCGACTGGCCTCAGGTCGCGTCCCGTCTTGACGCTGCCAGCCTCAACGCCGCGCCGAGCCGGTAGCAACCTCCTCTGGCAGTCGCTCCGA
>JBGSWT010000083.1:0-3588 GCA_041751815.1 Pseudonocardiaceae bacterium | reverse complement strand
ACGCCGGGCGTCGATGTCCACCGCTCGATCCGGCAGGCAGTGCCGCGTACCGTGTCCGCCGTGGCTGCCCGCCGGTTGACCTCCGACGCCGTCCTGGTCATCGGCCTCGGCCGCTACGGGGCAGCCACCGCCGAGGCACTGCACCGGCTGGGTCACGAGGTGCTCGCGGTGGAGCGCAGTCCCGAGCTGGTGCAGGAGTGGTCGGGCAAGCTCACCCACGTCGTCGAGGCCGACGCGACCAACATCGACGCGCTGCGCCAGATCGGCGCCGGTGATTTCGAGAAGGCCGTCGTGGCGGTGGGCACCTCGATCGAGAACAGCGTGCTGGCGGCGGCCAACCTGGTCGATCTCGAGGTGCCGCAGCTCTGGGCCAAGGCGATCAGCGTGCCGCACGGCAAGATCCTCACCAGGATCGGCGTGCACCACGTCGTCTACCCCGAGCGCGACGCCGGCGAGCGCACCGCCCACCTGGTGACCAGCAAGCTCATCGACTACATCGAGTTCGACGACGGCTTCGCCATCGTCAAGATGCGCCCGCCCAAGGAGACCGTCGGCTTCACCCTCGGCCAGTCCGACATCCGCAAGCGCTACGGGGTGACGATCGTCGGGCTCAAGTCGCCCGACCTGGACTTCACCTACGCCACTCCCGAGAGCAAGGTCCACGGCGACGACATCCTCATCGTCTCCGGCCATGTCGACCTGGTGGAGAGGTTCGCGGCTCGGCCGTGACGATCACGTGACCCAACCGAGCGTCCCCGTCCTGGCGCCTCGAAAGCCCGGCAGGTGGGCGGCGGGTGCCCGCCTGCTTCGCGGGCTGGGCGCCCTCCTTGCCTCGCCGGTCCGGCTGGTACCGATCGGCTTCGCCCTCGCCGTCTCGACCGGCGCACTGCTCCTGCTCACGCCCGCCGCCAGAGGGACCTCCACCGAGCGGGTCTCGCTCACGATCGCGTTCTTTCACTCCACGTCGGCGGTGTGCGTCACCGGCCTGTCCTCGGTGAGCACAGTGGACTACTGGTCCACTTTCGGCAAGGTCGTCCTGGCCGTGCTCATCCAGGTCGGCGGGATCGGCATAGCCACGCTCACCGCGCTGCTCGGGCTGGTCATCGTCGGCCGGATGGGCCTGAAGAGCCGGCTCAGTGCGGCCACCGGGTCCGGGGTGTTCGAGATCGGCACCGTGCAACGCGTACTGCTCGGTATCGCCCGGATCTTCCTGGTGTGCGAGTCGGTGGTCGCGGTGATGCTGGCGGTCCGCTTCGCCACCCACTACGGCGAGCCGTGGCCGCGAGCGATCTGGCTGGGCGTGTTCCACAGCATCTCCGCCTTCAACAACGCCGGGTTCGGCCTGTTCAGCGACAACCTCGTCAGTTTCGCCACCGACGAGTGGATCACCGGCCCGATCATGGCTGCCGTCGTGGTGGGCGGTCTCGGGTTCCCGGTCATCCTCGAGGTGTTCCGGCAGGCCCGGGTGTCGCTGTGGTCGGTCAACACCCGGCTGGTCCTGCTGACCACGGCACTGCTGCTCGGGGCGGGCGCCCTGGTGGTGGGCGCCATCGAGTGGGACAACCCGGCGACCCTGGGTGCCTTGGGCGGCGCGGATCGGATCAGCAATGCGCTGTTCATGTCCATCACGTCGCGGACGGCCGGATTCAACACCGTGGACTACGAAGCGGTCAGCCCCGCCGGCCAACTCGCCACCATGGCCCTGATGTTCATCGGCGGCGGCAGCGCCAGCACCGCCGGAGGGATCAAAGTGGGGACACTGGCCGTCCTGATCCTGGCGATCTGGGCGGAGGCACGCGGCGACGCGGACACGCAGGCGTTCGACCGGCGCATCGACGGCGGCACTGTGCGCCAGGCGCTCGCGGTGTTCGGGCTCTACGGCGCGCAGATCATCATCGCGACGCTGCTGCTGCTGGAGGTGGGCGGGGCCGGTCTGGCCAGGTCGCTGTTCGAAGTGGTCTCGGCGACCGGCACCGTCGGGCTGTCCACCAACCTCACCGGCGAACTGAACGAGGCGTCACTGTGGATCCTGGCGGGGTGCATGTTCCTCGGCAGGATCGGGCCGGCGACGCTGGTCGCCGCGCTTGCCCTGCAGACCCGCAGCCGGCGCGAGCACACCGTCTACGCCTGCACCGAGTGCGACCAGCGCTACCTCGGGCAGCAATGGTGCGGCGACTGCACCCGGCCCTGCACCCGAGTAGGAGTCGGAGGCCTGTGCACCAGCTGCGACGAGCCCGTCGTCGTTGACGAACTCCTCAACCCCCACAACGATGACCTCACGGCAACAAGCCGGGAGAACGCAGTCTCCATCAATCCCGGGGCGGTTCACGCACACCTTCGCGTCCTTCTTGGAAATGTCGATTCCCGCGCACCGCGGATGGACGACCTCCACATCAGCACCTCCCTCTCAGCGGACCGACGTCCGTCGCGGGGAGGGCAGGGAGAATTCGAAGTCTGACGCTCGTGCTCGACGGCAACAATCCACGGTTCCCGTGGAAGCCCTCCACCACCATGCTGACCTACAGGCTCACAGGCACTACAGAGGTTGCGGTGTCCAACCGCGACGGACAGCCACAGTCTCACCCCACCCGAAAACCCGTGCCAGACCACACGGCCAGCCGCCGCCCACCGCGAATCTTCGCGCACCACGGTGCGCCGTCGCCGACGGCGCTGGCTTGCTGACCTGCGGTTTCTCTGTGGGCGATACTGGGATTGAACCAGTGGCCTCTTCCGTGTCAAGGAAGCGCTCTCCCACTGAGCTAATCGCCCCGGTACTGCATCGACCGGGCGGGTGCCCGGGTGACCCCTCTCGAGGTGGAGACGGGATTTGAACCCGTGTAGACGGCTTTGCAGGCCGTTGCCTCGCCTCTCGGCCACTCCACCATCACGACAGCGTGCGCTGCGGCCCGCCTCGAGCGGACGACGGGATTCGAACCCGCGACCCTCACCTTGGCAAGGTGATGCTCTACCAACTGAGCCACGTCCGCGTGACGCCGTCCAGCCTAACCTGCGACCAGCGACGGCCGACTGTAGCCGACAGCGCCGACCGGTCTCAAACGGGCGGCGCCAGTCCTGGCTCGCCGCCCAGCAGCGCCGCGAGGTGGTAGTCCATGGACATCACGGCAGGCTCCCCCCCGCGAGGGACCAGCTTCTCGGTCTCGGCCAGGAATCGCCGAATGCTCTTCCTGTCCGCGGCGAAGACTGCGTGCCCGGTCGGTGAGCACAACTCGAAGAAGACCGGATCGCCACGCTCGGCGGGCCAGATCCGCACGTCCCCGTCACCGGTGGCCGTCGTCAGTCCGGCGACCAGCAGATCCCGTGCGAAGACCCACGTGATGGGGCGGGTGCCTCGACACTGGAAGACGAGTGTGACCGCGTACGGCTCCTCGATGCAGTAGGCAAGCGTCGTTGCCACCGGGGTCGTGGCGGCCGCGGTGATCATCCGCATCGACAGTCGGACCTCCGTGCGACCTGCGCCCACGCTCGTCATCCCTCCCGCTCGCCGCACGCTGTGTGCAGTGATTCAACGAACGTCCGGTCCGGCGGTGACGAGGCCGGCCCGGCCAATCCGGAACGCCCGCGGCGTAC
>JBGSWT010000082.1:0-5032 GCA_041751815.1 Pseudonocardiaceae bacterium | reverse complement strand
CGGCGCGGCGGCGGTCGCGGTGTTCAGCCCCGCCGCGGTGGCCGTGTACATCGATCCACCCAAGGGCAGCCCGCGCAATGTGATCCAAGACCGCGTCGCAGCGCTGGAGCCCAACGGCACCCTGGTCCGGGTTCGCGGTGCAGCCGGGCTGGCAGCGGACATCACACCGGCCGCCGCCGTGGAGCTCGGGCTGCACACCGGCGCCGGGGTGTGGTTCGTCGTGAAGGCCGCCGAGGTAGCCGTCTACCCCACCCACGTCTGTCCTACCGCCGCGGGTGGTGATGTCGAGGACGCCAGGGAGCCCGTTGACCGGTAACTCAGACGCCATACCGCACCGGTCGATCTTCGAAGCCTTGGCCGGATCGTGTTGGCCGCGGCGAGTGACCGCGCCGGAGTGGGGCGCATGCCGGTTGGTGCCGGTAGTCGGATTCGTCGAACTCACGGATTCGTCCAAATCACGTTCTGGCACTCCTGCGTCTGGTTGATGGCGGCGCGCAACTGCGGGTCGATGGCGAGGTCCCCGAGCACCTGCGTGCGGTTGCCGAGCGCGCCCAGGACATTGCCGGCCGCGCCGAAAGCCAGAGCGATCGAACCCGCGTCGTTAGGGTCAGCCCGGTTGAGTTGCGCCACCGCGTCGTCAAGATCTTTGCGGAGCTGGCTGAGCTGGTTTCGCATGTTGTCGAGGACCTGCTGCCCGTTGTCCACCGGTGGGGCACCGACCGACGGGAGCTGGTCGATTGCCTGTTGCGCGGCGTCTCGCGCGGTGCCCAGATAGTCGATGTAGGACTGCCGCGTCGCAGCGAGGTTGCCAAGGTCGGGCTGGGGCGGTGCACCGAGCTGGTCGAAGGCGGGGTCGAGCGTCTGGCACATCGACCTGGCCCAGTCGAGGGTCGCCGGCTGTGGTCCGGACTGCGGTGCCGGACTTGCCACGGGCGGGGAGGACGGGGCGGATGCGTTGGTGCAGCCTGTGACTGCGAGCCCCGCGGCAGCGATGAGTACGGCAAGCGGACGGCGCAGGGCCGCGTTCCGAGCGGCTTTTGTGGTCTGCTTCACGAGTGCTCCTGTACATCCGTGGGATCCGGGCTTCCGCCCGGGCCGGCCTCGTATGGGTTCCCGGTCGCGCGGACAGTAACCTTGCGCGCACCTTACGAATCGGATGGTCCCGGTCGTGTACCGGTAGGTTCCCGTGCAAGGTAGCCCGAAACGGACGACAATGCTTTGGTGGGCACACGGAAGGAGTGGGGACATGTGGATCGTTTCGTGGATTCTGCTGGGCGTGATCGCCGGCGCCATCGCTAAGTTGATCATGCCGGGTAAAGACCCCGGCGGGATTTTTGTTACCATGCTGATCGGAATCGTCGGCGCAATCTTGGGCGGTTTCCTGGGCCGAGCCCTCGGGTTCAGCCCGAACGAGGGCTTCTTCAGTTGGGCAACCTGGATCTGGGCCATCGTCGGGTCGCTGATCCTTCTCGGTGGCTACCGCCTCATCGCGGGGCGCAGGGCTGGGCGCAGGGCGCTGCACTGACCTCGCCAGGTGGAAGCTGCGCCTTTGAACCCAGTAGGCCGTCGGCAACAGCAGTCCGATCCAATGCATCACGTCGTCGCGTTGAGTGAGCTGTCGAACGTACGCGAAGATGTCGTAGTTCCTGTTGCAAATCCGCGATAGGACCTCGCTGCTAGGGGCCTGACAATTTCCTGACGATCGGCTCGCGAGTTCGATCCTCGACGATGGAGACCATACGTCAGCACGGTTGACGATGAGGAGCGGAGTGCTATGGAAGCGCGAGTCCTGCTCGTCGAAGACGACGAACGGATTCGGCAGGCTCTGGGATTGGCCCTTGCAGATGAGGGCTGCGAGGTCGTTGAAGCGGCGTCCGGAGAAGAAGCGCTGGAGCAACTCGGCTCCACAACGGTGGACGTCGTCCTGCTGGATCTGATGCTGCCGGGCGTGGACGGCCTGACGGTTTGCCGCACGCTGCGATCCCACGGTGACTTACCCATCATCATCATCACTGCTCGCTCCGACACCGCCGACGTGATCAGTGGCCTGGAGGCGGGCGCCGACGACTACGTCACCAAGCCGCTCGTGGCCAGCGAGCTTGCCGCGCGTATTCGGGCCTTGTTGCGTCGTCGTCGTTTCGGGAGCGAGGGATCCGGGGGTCCGCGGTTGCGCCTGGGGGAAGTCGAGATCCGACCCGACGACGGGGTGGTCTGTCGCGATGACAATGAGGTGGACCTGACCCGCACCGAATTCCGACTACTGGTTGAGCTGGCCGTGGCCGATGGTCGGGTAGTAACTCGTGAGGAGCTACTCCAGCGGGTGTGGGGCTATGACTACTTTGGGGACACTCGACTGCTCGACGTGCACATCCGCCGGCTTCGTCGCAAGATCGAAGCCAACCCGAACGAGCCTGCCCTGGTGCTCACCGTTCGCGGAGTGGGCTACAAGGTCGGTAAGAAGGCTTGAGGCCCGAGTGGAGGAGAGGGGCCGAGTTCGACATGCTGCGGCTGTCGCTGCGCTGGCGGGTGGCGGTGGCGTTCGGGCTGAGTTCACTGGTGGTGTCGAGTCTGTTCGCGGTCGCCACGTGGCACCTCGCTTCCAGCTACATGCTTCGACAACGCGAGCAGAGCGTTACCGCGCAGGCTGCGGCCAACGTGCGTCTCGTCGAGGGGACGCTGCGAGTCGGGAGCGAAGGGCTCACCGAACTGTTGACCGGTCTGGCCGGCGAGCCCAGATCGACGATCCTGTTCCACCGTGAGGAAAACTGGATTACCAGTGGTCGGCAGGTCGACCCCGCCGTCCTGCCCGCCCAGCTGCTGACGCCGGCACGGGAGGGCACCCCAGCCCGCCAGCGCCTGGTCGTTGGCAATGTTCCGGTGCTCGCTGTCGCCTTGCCGGTCGCCGCCGAAGACGGCATCTACGTTCAGCTGTCCCCGCTCGTGGAACTCGACCGCAGCTTTCGGTTCCTGAGCAGGCTGCTGATTGCGGGCACGGCGTTGAGCGCGCTGGTCGGGGTTGCGCTGGGCTGGAGGACCAGCCGGCGCGCGTTGCGCCCGCTCACCGCCCTCACTGCCGCCGCTGCCCGGGTGGCCCAGGGAGATCTACAGGCCCGCCTGCCGGAGCAGTCCGATCCCGATCTCGCTCCACTGGCGGTGACGTTCAACGCGACCGCGTCCGCGTTGGAGCAGCGGGTCCGACGCGACGCCCGTTTCGCTGGTGACGTGAGCCACGAACTTCGGTCCCCGTTGACGACCATGGTCAACGCCAGCGAGGTGCTTCAGCGTCGGCGCGGCGAGCTGTCGGCCACCGCGCGCAAGGCGGCGGACCTGCTCGCCTATGAGGTGCAGCGGTTCCGGCACATGGTCGTTGATCTGCTTGAGATTTCCCGCCTCGATCAGGACGTGGACGACCAGGCATTGGAGGCAGTCAATCTGGGTGAGCTGGTGCGCAACGTCGCGGCCAGCCGCCCCGGTGACGTGCCGATCGACGTCGAGCAGCCGCCACCTCTTGTCCTGGCCGATCGGCGCCGTCTGGACCGTGTCGTCGCCAATCTGCTCGACAACGCCGAACGCCACGGCGGCGGCCCTGTTCGTATCGCCGTCTCGCGTCGAAACGGTTGCGTGCGCCTGGAGGTCGACGACGCCGGACCCGGCGTGCCGGTCCAGCTGCGCGAGCGGGTTTTCGAGCGGTTCGCCCGCGGGGCACGCGCCGGGCACCGCAGCGATGACGACGGCAGTGGACTTGGGCTTGCGGTGGTCGCTCAACACGTCAGCGCGCACGGAGGCGCTGTGTGGGTGCAAGACCGTCCCAGCGCAGGCGCTCGGTTCGTCGTCGAGCTCCCGGAGCTGCCCCGATGACGTCCCGGTTGCGGCAGAAGTCCTGGATCGTTGGCCTGCTGGTCGTAGCCTGCGCGCCGCTGATCAGGCCAACGACGAGTCATCGGCGCGCTGATCGCCTTGCTGCAAGCTGCGGTTGAAGGCAGCGTTCTTAGGTGCCGTGTGGCTGGCGGGTGGGCGGACGAAGAGCGCACCGGCCAGGGCACCGAGGGCGACGACCCCCGTCATGGCGGCGAGTGCCCCGTAGGCGGTAGCCTTGGCTTCCAGGACCCCGCGCTCAATTGTCGGGCGGGGATCGGGGATTCTGACGCCGAATCCCTGAGCGATTGCCGCGTCCTTGATCGTCTCCCCCTGCGCGGTCACATCGAGGTAGCGCAGCCCGGACCAGCCCGCGACTACCCCGAACAGCAAGGCAACGACCGCCATCGCCGCGGCCACCCGCCTCAACCATGACGAGATGAGACGATAAAGCAGGTACGCGCCATCGGGTGCTGGGGCACCACCGTGGCTGGCGCTCACCGGCGGCCGCGACGCCCCGAGCAGTTGTTGTTTGGCCTGGTCGTACTCGGCCGGGGAAATGCGCCCCCGCTCGTGCAGCTCAGCCAGCCGATCCAGCTCGTTGACCACGCTCATTTCTCCCATCCACGTCACTGCGCCGCTCATATGTTCAGCTTGTCGGTCACGGCGACCCCGTCGGCTGGTTGGTGCCCGTTGTCGCGTCCGTCCCGGTGAGGTTTTGGCACTCCGGCGTCTGGTCGATGGCGGCGCGCAGCTCCGGGTCGATAGCGAGGTCATCGAGCACCTGGGCGCGGTTGCCGACTGCGCCAAGGACATTGCCGGCTGCGCCGAAGGCCAGAGCGGTCGCGCCCACGTCGTTGGGATCAGCCCGGTTGAGTTGGGTCAACGCCTCGTCGAGATCTTCACGCAACTGGATGAGCCGATTACGCATGTTGTCGAGGACCTGCTGCCCGTTGTCCACCGGTGGAGCTCCGACCGACGGGAGCTGGTCGATTGCCTGTTGCGCGGCGTTTCGCGCGGTGCCCAGATAGTCGATGTAGGCCTGCCGCGTCGCAGCGAGGTTGCCTAGGTCGGGCTGGGGCGGCGCGCCGAGCCGGTCGAAGGCGGGCTGGAGCGACTGGCACATCGACCTGGTCCAGTCCAGGGCCGCCGGCTGCGGTTGAGTCGGCAGCGCCGA
>JBGSWT010000081.1:0-3546 GCA_041751815.1 Pseudonocardiaceae bacterium | reverse complement strand
GCGCATCCGGTTACGCCGAAACACGAAACTGTGATCCTGACGCTGTCGGCATCGATACGCAAGAATTGCTTGAAGAACGGTGGCTCGTCGAAGTCGAACACTTCAGAGCCGACCCGATGGAAGAATCGGCCAGCCGGGATGCGGTGTAGCACCTCGGCCTTGATTCTCTCGCCAAGGGAGAGTCGTGCTACGACGGGCCGATCGGACCGGGCGGTGGTGACACCTCGTTGCTCGTAGTACCTGCCCGCCATCGGCGCATCGATGGCGATGCTCCGGCTGCCCCCGGACAGCCGTCCGTCGATGACCTGTGAGAACCGTGCTAGCGAGTCACGGCGCAGCGGGTAGCAGCGGAACGTCGACTCATCGACCCCGTTGACGTTCACCGGCGGGATACGGTGGGTGGCGTGCATGTATGCACCGCCCCCGCCGCTGACGATGTACTGAATCGTCCGCCCGTCCGCCACACGGACCGGATAGCGCTGGTAGTTGTGGACGTCACCACCGATCGCCATCACGTAGTTCGCCTGCGGGTCTGCGACGACGTCGTCAACAGTCTCCGTCCTTCCCAGGACACCTCCCGGGTGATGCTCATTGTCGACGTAGATCGGTTTTCCGGTGAGCAGGATTTTGGGGCGCTTGGCTGCGTCCAGGGAAACCCGCTTCAACCAGTGGTACTGATCCTCATCGATCTCACCGGTGATACCGGTGTCGATTCCGACGAACCGTACCGGGCCTGCGTCGATCGCGAAATAAGGTGCCGGCTGGAGTGGGTCGGGCGGCGGACGCTCCTTGACCGAAACGTCGTTGGTGGCTGGAGTGGTCGGCGTGCCCGGCTGCGGTGGTCGGCGCCACAGTAGCCCGGCCAGGACAGCCGCCAGGCCACCACCGAAATCGGGCTGGTATCCAGCATCATCTACCCTGCAGAAGTAATGCATGAAGCCATGTAGGCCGTCGTACCAATCGTGGTTTCCCGGCACCGCGTAGACCGGTAGCTCGAGGTTGCGGTATGGGTGGTGAAACGTGCGGCCGTAGTCGCCGAGGTCCCCAGTAGGGTAGTTCACGTCGCTGCAGATCACCGCGAAGTCCGCGTCCTTCGACATGTGCACCAACGACTCCGCGACCGCATACTGCGAATTGTCGCCTTCGCCGGTATCCCCGATGACGAGCACGGAAACGGCTTCACCTGCCGGGCGAGAAATGACGAAGTCCGACTGTGCGCCTGCTCCTTGGGCGCGCTGGCGGGCGAGCGCGACCCATCGGGCCCGGGCGGCAGCCGTGGGGTCGGCGATAAGTTTCGCGATGATGTCGTTGCGGGACTGCCACAGTGTCGATGGCCGTAACCACGACAGCGACTTCGTTCCGGCCGGTACATCATCCTTCCATGTTCCAGGCCCGGAGCAGCGGTGCCAGCCAGCACCTTCTTCACTGCGGCGGGAAGAGTGGCGCAGATCGGTAAGCGTGCCCACGGTCGGTCCTTTCACCTAGCTGGTGGCTTCGAGATGCTCGAGGATAAGCGGGTACACGTCGAGAGCAGCACGCTTGACACGCTAGGACGCTGGGACGGACGCCTTGAGCGCCGGAGGCGGGGACATCGCGGCGGGCGGCAGCAGGCTGGGCGTGTGGGGTTCGCCCATTGGGGCCGATGCCATTGACGACAGCACCGACAACACCGCGGCCATCCCCGCGGTGGACAGCGCTGTCGTCCACGGTGCGGTGACTAGGCCCACGCCGGTGGCGCTGAGGATCGCCAGCAGGCTCTGCGCGAACGTCTTGAGGGCTCGCTCGCTCGCCAGCTGCCAGAACCGAGACGTGAACATCGCGACTTCCCTCCTGCGCGCGAGATGTGATGCGCATCAGTGCCCGCCGGGGCCTTTCTGATACCGATATTCCGAACCACCGCCCGTCAGAGCCCTACCTGCGCCGAATTCGGCATCAGGGCTGCGGGGGCGGCTTCGGACAGCCCTGATGCCGAACTCGGCGGCAGCAGAGCAGGTCGTGGTCTTCGAAGCGGCGCGCAGACCGCTTACTCGTATCTGAGGGCTTCGGTGGGCTGGAGCCGGGCGGCTCGGCTGGCCGGGTAGCCGCCGGCGACGAGCCCGATCGCGAGGCTGATCGCGAACGAGACCACGATGGAAGGGATGGTCACGGCGGGCGCGAACGACTCGAAGGCGGGGCCGAAGGCGGGTGCGATGGTGGCGCCGAGCACCGAAAGGCCGATCCCGATGAGGACGCCGATTGCCCCACCGAGGCTGGCGAGAATGATGGACTCGATGAGGAACTGTTCGACGATCGCGCGGCGAGTGGCGCCGATCGCCTTCCGGATTCCGATCTCCCGGGTCCGTTCGGTGACCGAGACCAGCATGATGTTCAGGACTCCGATGCCACCGACGATCAGCGAGATCGCGGCGACGGCTGCGGTGAACAGGGTGAGGATGTCGAGGATCTGGTTGAAGGTGGTGAGCTGGCTGCGCAGGGATTGGACCTCGAAGTCCCTTTCCGCGGTGTCTTTGATGCGGTGCCGGTCGCTGAGGATGCGGATCACCTGGTTCTCCGCGGCCGGCACGGCGGCAGTTTGGGTGGCGTGCACGATGATCTGGTTGACCTCGTCACCGCCGCCGAAGACATAGCGGCGCGACGTGTCCAGCGGCATCACCGCGAGGTTGTCGCCGGGCTCACCGACGGAGTCCATCACCCCGATGACCGTGAAGCCCTGACGATTGATCCGGACGGTCTGGCCCAGCGCGGCTGTGGGATCGCCGAACAGGTTGTCCGCCGCGGTGGGACCGAGCACCACTACTCTGGCAGTGGAGCGGACCTGGGCCTCATCGAAGAACGAACCAGTCTGAAGGTCCCGGTTGTTCACCTCGACCCAACGGTCGGTCGATCCGATGACGGACGTGCGCAACTCGGTGTTGTCGGTTTCGACCAGTGCTTGGCCGGTGCTGGCTGGGGTGACGCTGGCCACGTCGGGGGCCAGATCCTGGTTTCGCAGCGCCGAGACGTCGGCGTCGATCAAATCCTTTGGAGCGGTGCCTCCGGGGACATTCCCGACCGTCGGCACGATAGTGATGAGAGTGGCCAGCGGTTCGACGTACTCGTTGACCGCGGACTGCACCCCATTGCCGATGGCGACCAGCAGGATCACCGCCGCGACTCCGATGATGATGCCGAGCATGGTCAATGCGGAGCGTAACCGATTAGCACGCAAACCGCGCAGCGCGGTGCGTACCGACTCCCGCAGGTTCATTCTCGTACCTTCGCCCGGCTCGGGGTGAGGACACCATGACGTAACCGGTTATCGGATTCTTATACAAGCGATTTACTGCGGAAATCACAGTGGCTCCATGGCTTCCATGGCCGATCGCGTCGGCCGCCCGGAGCCGGGGGGCGGCACTGATGGACGATGCCGCGCGCCAGCGGGCCGCCGCAGCCGTGGACAGCGAGCGGGGATACCATCACGCACCGTGGCGCGCAGGGTGACAGATCCGGAGTCGGGGCCCAACGAGAGGAAAACTCGCATGCATCACCGCATCGTGGTCGGCCCCC
>JBGSWT010000080.1:0-9465 GCA_041751815.1 Pseudonocardiaceae bacterium | reverse complement strand
GGCTCGGGGTGTTCGCGCTGGCCGCTGCGGGTGGCGCCGCGGTCGGTTGGGTGCTGGGCTGGCTGGTGCATCGCGTCCGAGTCGCGCTGCGCGACGGCCTAGTGGAGACGGCGTTGGGGCTGATCGTGCCCTTCGCCGCATACCTCATCGCCGAGGAGCTGCACGCATCGGGCGTCATCGCTGTCGTGATCGCGGGGCTGTATCTCGGCCACCGGGCTCCGCAGGCCGCGCCCGCGGTGCGACTGCAGGACGAGGCGGTGTGGAAGGCGGCCGACACGGTCCTCGAGTCGCTGGTGTTCGCCCGGATCGGGTTGCAGCTGCGCAGCGTGGTGGAGGGCATCGACACCGGCTTGGCGGCGCTGCTCCTGACCGGGATCGCGCTCATCCTGGTGGCCGTCGCTGCCCGGATCGTCTGGGTGTTCCCCGCGACATACCTTCCGCGGTGGGTGTCGCCCCGGCTGCGGCGGCGCGATCCCGCACCGCCGTGGCGGTACCCCGCCGTGATCTCCTGGGCGGGCATGCGCGGCGTGGTGTCCCTTGCCGCGGCGTTCGCCATCCCGCTCACCGGCGAGGCCGGGGCACCCTTCCCCGGCCGCAACGAGATCCTCTTCCTCGCATTCGTCGTCACGGTCGGCACCCTGTTGCTGCACGGGCTGACCTTGCCGTGGGTCATTCGGGTGCTGAAGGTGCAGGGCAGCGACGCCTACGCCGACGCGCTCGCCGAAGCGCAAGCGCAACACGACGCCGCGCTGGCCGCTCAGCGACGCCTCGACGAGTTGGACACTGGTGATCCACTGCAGGAACACACGATCGCCAAGCTGCGCCACGGCACCGAGGCACGGAGCAACGCGGCATGGGAGCGACTCGGCAGGTCCGACACGGGCAACGGCATTGCTCCCAGCGTGCTGTACCGGCAGCTGCGCCGCGAGATGCTGCAAGCGGAGCGCGCTGTCTTCGTACAGCATCGCGACGAGCGGCGGATTGATGATGAGGTGTTCCGCCGCGTGCAGCGTGAACTGGACCTCGAGGAATCGATGCTGCGGGACTGACGCAGGATCACGAAGCTGTCCCCGCTCGGCGACGTGCTGACTCAGTGAGAGGCAGGCGTACTTGGAACCGGGTATCCCCCGGTTCGGAGATCACCCGCATGCTGCCGCCGTGCCGGTTGACCACGATGCGCCAGGACACGTCCAGCCCGAGGCCGGTGCCTTCCCCGACCGGTTTGGTGGTGAAGAAGGGTTCGAAGATCTGCTGGTGCATATCGTCAGGAACCCCGGGGCCGGTGTCACCGATCTCGACGAGCAGGCGCCCGCCGTCGCGCGCCGTGCGCAGGGTGAGGGTTCCGCAGCGATGCATGGCGTCGACGGCGTTATCGATGAGGTTGGTCCACACCTGGTTGAGCTCGGCGGCGTAGGCGGGCACCTTCGGGAGGCTGGAGTCGTAGTCCTTCACTACCCTGACCTGGTCACCGATCTTTCGGCTCAGCATGATGAGAGTCGAGTTGAGGCCGTCGTGTATGTCGATGGACTGGTGCGGCGAGCGGTCCATCTGGGAGTACTGCTTGGCGGCACCGACCAACGCGGAGATGCGGCCGGTGGCGTTCTCGATCTCACCCAGCAGCATCTCGGTCTCCACCGTGTAAGCCAGCCACCGGACGGCACCATCGAGGTAACTGGCGTCCAGCGCTCCGCGACGCGCTGGAGATCGTCGACGCCGACACCGCCGGCCACCAGCGTCGCCGCGATCTCCCACCCGGAGGTGGCACCGTTGTCGTCGAGCCAGTCGGCCAGCTCGTCCTCGCGGTCACTGGCCTGCAGCGGGGACAGTTCCGGCACGCTCGGCATCCGCTTGATGATCTCTTCCTGGATGGCGGTGAGCTGCTTGAGCTCGTCGGCTGCTAGCTCAGAGCCGGCGAGCACCGCGAGTTTGTGCCGCATCCCGGCGACCCGTTCCCGCAGCGCCACGGTCGCCCGGCCCGCAGCCGCCGCCGGGTTGTTCAGTTCGTGCGTCAAGCCTGCTGTCAGTTTGCCCAGTGCAAGGAGCCGCTCACGCTGCCCGATGAGCTCATCGGCGTTGCGGAGCCCGACGAACATCCCCTGCAGCAGATGGGTAGCCATGGGGTACCACTGGCGGAACACCACGGCGAAGCCAGCCGCTGGCAGCGCCAGCACAACGCTGTCCGCGGTGGTGCGTATGGAGGTCGTGTAGACCTGGGACACCTGATCGCCGAGGTAGAACTGGGTGGCTCCGGCGTACACGCCGGGTTGATCACTGCGGGTGGTCTCGACGTCATCGCCTCGGACCAGCCGGGACAGCGTGACTCCCCCGGACAGCAAGATGTAGAACCACTCCGCGGGCTGCCCCTCGGTGGCGATCTCCGTGCCTGCGCCGTAATGCTCGACATGGCCGTGCTCGGCCAACCACTCCAGCCGGTCGTCCTCGAGCTCCTCGAACAGGAACAGCGTGCGCAACGTTGCAGGGCTGACGCGCTCGGGTGTGGTCACCGGTCCTCCAGGTAGCGATGCACCAGGGTGACGGCCATCGCGCCCTCCCCCACCGCAGAGGCGACCCGCTTCACTGACTCTGCCCGAGCGTCTCCGGCCACCAACACCCCCGGCAGGCTGGACTCCAGGTAGTAGGGGTCGCGCTCGACCGGCCAGCCTGGAGGGCGGCGTCCGTCGATGAGCAGGTCAGGACCGGTCAGCAGGAAGCCCCGGGAATCCCGGCGCACGGCCTCGCCGAGCCACTCGGTGCGAGGTGCAGCGCCGATGAAGATGAACAGCGATCCAGCGGGCACCGTGTCTGCTTGGCCGCTGTTGCGGTCGCACAACGTCAGCTGCTCCAGGTGTTCAGTCCCGTGCGCCGCCCCCACCACAGTGCCGGTACGGACGACGATGTTGTCGATGCCGTCCAGCTGCTTGATCAGGTAGTGCGACATCGAGTTGTGCAGTGACGCGCCACGCACCAGCACTGTCACCGTGCGCGCGTAACGCGAGAAGAAGACCGCGGCCTGCCCGGCCGAGTTCGCGCCGCCGACGACGTAGACGTCTTCACCTTCACACGATGGTCCTTGGGTCATCGCAGACCCGTAGTACACACCGCGGCCGGTGAGTTCGGCGATACCCGGCGCCTCCAGGGTCCGGTACGACACCCCGGTCGCGAGGATGATCGCGTGCGCCGCGAGTTCGGTGCCGTCACCGAAGTGCACGACACGAGCGGAGCCTCGGGCTTGCAGCCCGGTGACCTCGCGGGCCGACAGCACCTCCGCGCCGAACTTCTGTGCCTGGCGGCGGGCGCGGTCGGTGAGCTGGGCGCCAGACACGCCATCGGGGAAGCCGAGATAGTTCTCGATCCGTGAACTCTGCCCAGCTTGCCCACCGGTAGCCGCCCGTTCCACCAGCACGGTGCGCAGGCCCTCCGAAGCGCCGTAGACCGCCGCGCCGAGCCCGGCGGGACCGGCGCCCACCACAACCAGATCGTAGAAATCGGTGGCCGGTTCGGTCGACAACCCGACCGCGGCAGCGATCTCGGCATCCGATGGGTTGCGCAGCACTGCACCGTCTGGAGTGATCAGCACCGGGACGTCGTCCGCGGCTGCGCCGGCCGCATCCAGCAACCGCCGCCCCTCCGGTTCATCGACGCTGTACCACCGGTAGGGAACAGAGTTGCGGGCCAAGAAGTCCCGCGCCCGGTAGGACTCGCTGGACCAGCGATGCCCGACCAGCTTCATCTCCTCCACTGGTCGGTCGCCGAGCGCACGCCACATCTCGATGAGCGCGTCGACGACCGGGTACAGCTTCTCCTCCGGCGGTTCCCAGGGCTTGAGCAGGTAGTGATCCACGTCCACCACGTTGATCGCCTGTATCGCGGCGTCGGTGTCGGCGTAAGCGGTGAGCAATGCCCGGCGCGCCAGCGGAAAGAGGTCCATGGCCGCTTCGAGGAACTCGATGCCGTTCATCTGTGGCATCCGGTAGTCGGCGAGCATCGCCGCGACCGGCTCACCGCGCAGCTTCAGCTCCCGCAGCGCCTCCAGCGCCTGGGCCGCCGAGTCGGCTCGCACTACGCGGTAGCTCTCGCCGTAGCGGCGGCGCAGGTCGCGAGCCACTGCGCGGGATACGCCGGGGTCGTCGTCGACTGTGAGCAGCACCGGCTTGATCACGTCAAAGCGGCCTGGCGTGTCTCGGTGATCCCGTAGTATGCCGCCAACATCTCCAAGATTGTTCTAGGGTCGTCGGCCACCGACTCTCCCTCCGTCAGCGTGGTCGTCACACGATCGCCAGGTCAACGAAGCACCAGCGCCAGTCCTCACCCGGCTCGAACGAGCGGATCAACGGGTGCCCCTCCGCACGGAAGTGGGCGCTGGCGTGCTTGTTCGGGGAGGAATCGCAACAGCTGACGTGTCCACAGGACAAGCACTCCCGCAGGTGGACCCACCGACCACCCATCTGCAGGCAATCGGTGCAACCCTCTGTCGTGCTTGGCTGCACGTCTCGAATCTGGTCGAGGTGCCCACAGGAAGCCATCGCGTCACTCCTCCCTGACCGGCGCCTACCACCGCCGCGACAAGTACAACGTTGATCTCGTCGGACCGCAATCGCGCGGCTGCCCTCGCGGTGCCAACCGGCCGAAGCTCGGCGGGCCCTGGTGGCCATGGCGGGTCACCGCCACCTGCTGCTGGTCTACGAGCTGACGGGTCCTAACGCCGACCGTGCCAGGTGCGTAACACGGACGTAACAAAATTGACCATCACACGACATCACTTGGTTGACAATCGACAAAGTGCGTTATGTAACGGTTCCGTCTAACGTGCGCTCACCAATTAGCCCCATCGGGTTCAGTGAGCGGCAAGCCACTTACGCAACGGAGCGGCTAAGGCCGCGGCAGGTCGTCGATCTCATCCTGGAGCGGATTGCCACCGCCATGGGAGATCACCATGCGGATTGACCATTCCCCGGCTGATCAGGTCCCCGCTGATCAGGTCCCCGTTGACCATGTCCCCGTTGACTATCTCACCGTGCCCGCCGATCCCGGCCCGTTCGGCTGCGACCCCACGCGGACCGCGCTGCTGCTCATCGACATGCAGCGAGACTTCGTCGAACCAGGGGGTTTCGGCGAGACGTTGGGCAACGACGTGAGCCTGCTGCAGGCGGTGATCCCGCCACTGCGAGATGTGCTGGCGGCCACCCGGACCGCCGGGATGACCGTCATCCACACCCGCGAGGGCCACCGTCCCGATCTGACCGACTGCCCGCCGGCCAAGCTCAACCGCGGCGACCCGACACTGCGGATCGGCGATGCCGGCCCCAAGGGCCGGATCCTGATCCGTGGCGAGTACGGCCACGACATCGTCGACGAGCTCTACCCGTTGGACGGCGAGGTCGTGATCGACAAGCCCGGCAAGGGTTCGTTTTACGCCACCGACCTGCACCAACTGCTCCAGGCCGCCGGCATCACCAGCCTGATCGTCACCGGCGTCACCACCGAGGTGTGCGTGCACACCACGGTCCGGGAGGCCAACGACCGCGGCTACGAGTGCCTGGTGCTCTCCGACTGCGTCGGCTCCTACTTCCCGGAATTCCAGCAAGCCGGACTGGCGATGATCACCGCTCAGGGCGGCATCTTCGGCTGGGTCGCCCCGTCGGCGGCCTACCTCGACGCGTTGAGTGCCGTCAGTCCGGCCACAGACGGAGCTGATCACCAATGAGTACCCAGACCGAGGAAAGCCGGGCCGCCAACGGGCGGCTGCCCTGGTGGGTCAGCGGTGACCTCAACGCGGCGTTCGGCCTCGGGTTCAACGTGCTGGTCAACGTGCTGGTGCTCACCACGCTGTGCGTGGGCGTCGTGCAAATCCCCCAGGGCGACGTGTTCGGGATCATTCTGCCCGCGCTGGGGATCCAGCTGCTGATCGGCAACGGGTACTACACCTACCTGGCCCGCAGGCTGGCCCGCCGAGAGAATCGCAGCGACGTGTGCGCGATGCCTTACGGCCCGAGCGTGCCGCACATGTTCATCGTGACCTTCGTGATCATGCTGCCGATCTTCCTGAGCACGCGGGATCCAGTCCGGGCCTGGGTGGCCGGCTTGGCGTGGTCGTTCATCATCGGGCTGATTGTGTTGATCGGCGCGTTCGTGGGTCCCTACATCCGCCGGTTCACCCCGCGGGCGGCGCTGCTCGGGACGCTGGCCGGCATCTCGATCGCCTTCATCTCGATGCGCCCGGCAGCGCAGATGTGGGAAGCCCTGTGGATCGCCCTGCCGGTGTTCGCGATCATCGTGATCGGTTTCTTCACCGGTCGCAAGCTCCCCGGCAACATCCCGATCGGGCTGGCCGCGCTGCTGGTGGGCACCGCGATCGGCTGGATCGGCGGCTACATGTCGGCACCGGACGTGGTCACCGCGGCCAAAGACATCGCCATCGGCCTGCCGACCCTCAATGTCGACCTGCTGGTCAGCGGACTCTCGGCGGTGGCGCCGCTGCTGGCCACCGCGATCCCGCTGGGCATCTACAACTTCTGCGAAGGAATGACCAACGTGGAAAGCGCCGCGGTCGCCGGAGACAACTACAACCTGCGCAGCGTGCTACTGGCCGACGGTACCGGCGCGGTGGTCGGCGCTGCGCTGGGCAGCCCGTTCCCGCCCGCCGTCTACATCGGACACCCAGGCTGGAAGGAGGCCGGTGGCCGCACCACGTATTCGCTGGCGTCCGGCGTGGTGATCGCGTTGATGTGTTTTCTCGGGCTGTTCGGGCTGCTCGGCGCGCTGATTCCGCTACCGGCCATCGTGCCGATCCTGCTCTACATCGGGCTGCTGATCGGTGCGCAGGCATTCGTCTCGGTGCCCAAGGCGCACGCGGTGGCCGTCGTCCTGGCGGTGATTCCCAACGTCGCGGCCTGGGCAACCGGCCAGATCGACAACGTGCTGAACGCGGCCGGCACCAGCGCGACCACGGTCGGTAGCGACACGCTGGCCCAGGCCGGTGTTGTCTACGACGGTCTGAAGAGCCTCGGCGGCGGGGCGATCCTGGCCGGCATGGTGCTCGGCGCGATCGCAGCGTTCATGATCGACAAACGTTATTACTGGGCGGCCGGGTACTGCGTGGCCGGGGCGGTGCTGTCGTTCATCGGCCTGATCCACGGCGAGCAGGTGGCGTGGGCGGCCAGTCCTGGTGTCGCGCTGGGCTACCTCCTCGCGGCGGTGGTCTGCCTGGCGTTCTCCTTCGGCAGCACGCCGGCACCCGCTGAGATGCCCGACGAACATGCACCAACCGCCGCCAAGATCCCTGAGAAGGTCGGACCCCCGGAGGTCGCCACCGAATCGACGCGATGACCTCTGAGGCACCCTCTGCGGTCCGCAAGCCGGCTATCTGAGCAAGGCAAGCCTTTTCACCCGAAAGTGGGATACCCTCTGATCGTGTCGAGGCCGGGCGAGCCGAGCAGCATGCCGGACGCTGATGACCACCGATTGCGCCGGATCGAGTCCGTGACCGACGCGGCACTGGCTCACCTCGACGTCGAGGACCTTCTGGCCGAGCTGCTCGACCGAGTGCGAGAGCTCCTTCAAGTCGAAACAGCCACTGTGCTGCTGCTCGACTCCTCTTCCCAACAGCTTGTGGTTACCGCTGCCAGGGGGATCGAAGCGGCGGTGCGTCAGGGGATTCGCATCCCGATGGGAAAGGGTTTCGCCGGTCGCGTCGCGGCAGAGAAGCAGCCGATGATCATTGAGCGCGTCGATCAGACGAACGTGCTGTATTCGATCCTTCCCGAGCATGGCATCTGTTCCCTGCTCGGGGTGCCGCTGCTGAGCAGCGGGACGGTCATTGGTGTCCTTCACGTCGGTGCACTTGTCCCCCGTCGATTCACCGACGACGACGTC
This sequence comes from Pseudonocardiaceae bacterium, assembly GCA_041751815.1. Classification (GTDB taxonomy): domain Bacteria; phylum Actinomycetota; class Actinomycetes; order Mycobacteriales; family Pseudonocardiaceae. The sequence continues at coordinate 1,593 of JBGSWT010000080.1, read as the reverse complement.
AGACTGCTGCAGATCGTGGCCGACAGGGTCGCTTTGGCTGCCCAATCCCGGCGCGTCGAGGTCGAGCGCACTGCGGCGGCGGTGCTTCAGCGCAGCCTGCTGCCGGCGCGGCTGCCAGTAGTGCCGGGTCTTGAGTTGGCCGCCCGTTACCTTCCGGCTGAGAACGGTGGGGTCAGCGGCGATTGGTATGACGTCTTCACTCTTCCGTCTGGCTGGTTGTGCATCGTGATCGGAGATGTGGTCGGGCGCGGCCTTATTGCCGCTGACGTGATGGGGCGGCTGCGCAGCGCGCTGCGCGCCTACGCACTGCTCGGCGGTGATCCCGCCGAGGTGCTGGGCCGGCTTGACCAGCAGGTGCAACACTTCGAGCCCGAGACGATGGCCACGGTCCTGTTGGCGATGTTCGAGCCGTCGTTGGATCGGCTGCATCTGTCTTCGGCGGGGCATCCTCCTCCGGTGCTTGCTCTGCCCGATCGATCTGCGGTGCTGCTCGACGTGCCCAGCGACCATCCAATAGGTGTGCCCGGTGGGCTGCGACGCCGGGCGACGACCATCACCCTGTTGCCGGGTGCGCTGCTGTGCTTTTACACCGACGGCTTGGTAGAGAGCCGAGACATCCCGCTGGACGCCGGCCTGCAGCGGCTGTGTGAGTCGGTCGTGGCCGGCTCGGTGGACTCCGTCTGTAGGAAGATCATGACCCAGCTCGTGGGCGCTGACCCACCCGGCGATGATGTTGCGGTGCTCGCGGTACGCCGCCAAGACAGCGGCGAGGTCGGCCCGTTGGACCTGGTAGTGCCGGCGCTGCCCTGGTCGCTGCGGGATATCCGGGTTGCGGTGCGCCGCTGGCTGTCGGCAGTCGGCGCTGCGCCACGTGCGGTGGCCGACCTGCTCATCGCTGTCGGGGAAGCATGCACCAATGCTGTGGAGCACGCCTACGGACCTGGTGGCGGCACCGTGACGGTGCATATGGAGCTGCAGCTGCCCGATGTGCTGATCACCATCCGCGATACCGGCCGTTGGCGCCCACCCCGCGGCCAGGGCCGAGGACGCGGGACGCTGTTCATGCGCAACTGCAGCGACGATCTACGGATCGATCATGGTCGCACCGGAACCACCGTCGTCATCCGTCGCCGCCTCGGTGAGGAAGGATCTCGATGACCGCCGCGAGGGTAAAGACCAACGCCGAGAACGGATCCATGCACATCGCTGTCAGCGGCGAAGTCGATCTAGCAAACGCCGCAGCCGTCGAGGACGAACTCCGCGAAGCGGTTTCGCATCAGCCAACGGCCGTATCGGTCGACCTGACCGATCTCACCTACATGGACAGCGCCGGGGTAAGGATCCTGTTCACGCTGGCATCTCGACTACAGGCTTTGCGGATCATGCTGGAACTCATCGTGCCGCTCGACTCGCCCACCCGCCGCCTCATCGAGCTATCGGGGTTCGAGTCACTCGCCGCGCTCCGGCCCGGAAATCCTTGATTCAGCTCTCTGCCTCGTCGCGGATGTAGTCGGTGTATTCGGCCGCGGTGAGCAGGTCTGCCGTTTGGGAGGCGTTCGCTATCTGGATCTCAATCAGCCACCCATCTCCGTA
>JBGSWT010000079.1:0-1855 GCA_041751815.1 Pseudonocardiaceae bacterium | reverse complement strand
AGCCGCTGTAGCCGGCGCGGGCGAACAGCACCGTCTCCCCCGGCTTGACCGCCTGCGCCGCCTGCCTGGCCGCCTCGGCATAGCGCACCGGGTAGGCGTTGTGCACTGCCATCCCCGGTTCACCGCTGGCGTAGATCCCGTCGATCGGAGCGCCCTCCCCGTAGTCCTGCATCGCGCCGTCGAAGCCCACCGTGCCCAGGGCGTGGCGCACCCGGTCCTGCCACCATGCGACGGCGTCGGGGCGGGTGAAGTCCAGGTAGGCCCGGTGGTCGTCTTCCGCCCACGGTTCGGTGAACACCGGCGCTGCCGGGGTCGGCACCAGATAGCCCCGCTCCCGCGCCTCGCCGAACCCCGGCCGGCCGGGGACCAGGAAGGGGCTGAGGTAGCCGAGCACCGCCAGGCCCTCGCCGTGCAGCTCCTCGATCAGCCCCGGCAGGTCGGGATAGCCGCCGGGCGACACCGTGCCGTGGATCTGCCAGGGCCAGCCCCACCCCGACCCGTGGTCCATCGCGTCATAGATCCACACCGCGTCCAGCGGTACGTTCGCCTGGGCCAGCCGGCGCATATCGGCCAGCACCCGGTCGCGCCCGCCGATCAGACATTTCCACACGCCCAGCCCCCACCGCGGCGGCAGCGGGGGCAACCCGACCATCCTCGCGTGCGACTGCAACACCGCGGCAGGGTCGGGACCGGTGATGACGTGGACGGGCAGTTCGGCGGTGGTCGCGGTGATCTCCACCCGGTCCGACCTGCGCAGGTCGTACTGAATCATCGCCGTGGTGTCCAGCAGCAGCCCGTAGCCGCGGCTGGACAGCAGAAACGGTGTCGGTGAGTAGCTCGTCGCCGCGTCCGCTCGTCCGGCGCGGTCCTCGCTCCAGTTGTGCAGCAGCTGCCCGTTCAGCGCGAGTGGCCCCATCCGCTCGCCCAGGCCGAAGAACCGCTCACCGGGGGTCACGTTCAGCCGAAACCGCACCTTCCCCGTTGCCGAGCGCAGGATGGTGGTGCCAACACCGTTCGACTGGGTCAGCTGCTCGGACGCCTGCACCCCGACCGCAGCGATCAGCTCGACCGGGTCGAGGTGCTGCCAGGTCAGAGCGGCCGGGACGGTCCGAGCGCCAGTCAGCAGAGCGAGTAACACGGGCAGGACGATGACGGCGGCGGTAACGCGCGCAGGGCGACGCCGCCGACGGGGACGATCCGACAATGCTGCACTCCTTGACCCCCTTTCTGGTGTGATGCCTGGCTGAGTTCTGCGTGACGCCTGGCTGGCGCCTTGCAGATGCCTTGCTGTTGCCTTGCTGCCGGTAGCCGTCCCCGAGACAGCCATCCATTCGGCGAGCAGGCTATGGCCACCGCCGCCATTGGTGAATAGGCCGTTTGGTGCTGCTGTGTTGTGGGTAGTACAGCCTCGGGAGCAGTAAGGGGGTCCGGTGAGCACGAGGTTCAGCAGGGCCGTGGTCACCGGAGGAGCCGGATTTCTGGGCTCTCACCTGTGCGAACAGTTGTTGCGTCGCGGCACCGGCGTCGTGTGTCTGGACAACTTCCTCACCGGCGCACCGGCCAATATCGCCCATCTGATCGGCGAACCGCGGTTTCGGGTGATCAAGTGTGATGTGACCGACTTCGTCCACGTGCCCGGCGAGGTGGACCTGGTGCTGCACCTGGCCTCGGCTGCGTCCCCCGCTGATTACCTCCGGCTGCCCATCGAGACGCTCAAGGTCGGCAGCTTGGGTACCTTGCATTCGCTAGGTCTGGCGGCTGAGAAGGGCGCCCGGTTCGTGCTGGCTTCCACCAGCGAGGTCTACGGTGACCCCCAGCAGCATCCGCAACGAGAGAGCTACTGGGGCAACGTCAA
>JBGSWT010000078.1:0-3010 GCA_041751815.1 Pseudonocardiaceae bacterium | reverse complement strand
CGAAGGGCCGGTCGTTGCCGACCTCCCGGCTCGCGGCGAGCACGTACCAGTTGCCCGACGGCCGGGCCAGCGCCCGTTTGAGCGCCGCCTCGATCAAGCCGGGTCGAGCCTCCCGCCAGGTGGGCTGCTGCCCAGCCCAAGTCCAGGCCGGCAGCCGCCGCACCGGCACCCCGTTACCCGCCACCCGACACCCCTTCCAGCCACGTCCGAACCGCCATTCGGTTCCGCTTGGCGGGCGGATCGGCCTCCCAGGCCGCTATTCGGTTCCACTTGTCCACGTGGCGGCCACTCCACTTGGCTGCCGCTCCGCGTGGCGACCGCGTGCCGCCTGACGGTAGCGAACGTCCATTGCGTTACGAGGCCAGGACCGGTACGACTGAGGCGGTTGGTCGAGCACTTCCTTGCACGCGCAGCACACCTCGTTCACCCTCTCACGAAGGTCGCACCTGATGTCTGCCGAACTCCGCATCGAGTCCAACCCCGATCTCGAAGGGGTTCTGCACACGGGTGAAGGTGTGCTGCCCGACGGTTACCTGGTCGAACCGCAGGCCGACGACTTCGAGCACGCGGAGGCCGCGCCCCCGGACCCGCACTGGTACAAACGGGCCGTCTTCTACGAGGTGCTGGTTCGGGCGTTCAGCGACCACGACGGCAACGGCACCGGCGATCTGATCGGGCTGACCGGCAAGCTCGACTACCTGGAGTGGCTGGGCATCGACTGTCTGTGGCTGCCGCCGTTCTACGCTTCTCCGCTGCGCGACGGCGGTTACGACATCGCCGACTTCCGGGCGGTACTGCCGGAGTTCGGCACCGTCGACGACTTCGTCACTCTGCTCGACGAGGCGCACAAGCGGGGCATCCGGGTAGTCACCGACCTCGTGATGAACCACACCTCCGACGCGCACCCCTGGTTCCAGGAGTCCCGCCGTGATCCGGAAGGGCCCTACGGCGACTACTACGTCTGGAGCGATCGGGACACGGCCTACTCAGACGCCCGGGTGATCTTCGTCGACACCGAGGCATCGAACTGGACCTACGACCCGGTGCGCGGGCAGTTCTACTGGCACCGGTTCTTCTCCCACCAGCCTGACCTCAACTTCGAAAACCCTGAGGTCTGCGAAGCGATGATCGACGTGCTGCGGTTCTGGTTGGACCTCGGCATCGACGGCTTCCGGCTGGACGCGGTGCCTTACCTGTTCGAAGAGGAAGGCACGAACTGCGAGAACCTGCCGCGCACCCATGAGCTCCTCAAGCGCTGCCGCAAGGTGGTTGATGACGAATTCCCCGGACGGGTGTTGCTGGCCGAGGCCAACCAGTGGCCGGCGGACGTGGTGGAGTACTTCGGCGATCCCGCGGTGGGCGGCGACGAGTGCCACATGGCGTTTCACTTCCCGTTAATGCCGCGCATCTTCATGGCGGTCCGCCGGGAATCCCGGTTCCCGATCTCGGAGATCTTGGCCCAGACACCACCCATCCCGTCCGGCGCCCAGTGGGGAATCTTCCTGCGCAACCACGACGAGCTGACCCTGGAGATGGTCACCGACGAGGAGCGCGACTACATGTACCGCGAGTACGTGTCGGATCCCCGGATGAGGGCCAACATCGGCATCAGGCGGCGACTGGCGCCGTTGTTGGACAACGACCGCAATCAGCAAGAGCTGTTCACGGCGCTGTTGCTGTCACTGCCCGGTTCCCCCGTGCTGTACTACGGTGACGAGATCGGGATGGGGGACAACATCTGGCTTGGTGATCGGGATTCCGTGCGCACGCCGATGCAGTGGACCCCGGACCGCAACGCGGGCTTCTCCACGTGTGACCCGGGTCGCATCTACCTGCCGGTAATCATGGATCCGGTGTACGGCTACCAGGGGCTCAACGTCGAGGCGCAGTCGAACTCGTCCCAGTCGCTGCTGAACTGGACTCGGCGAATGATCCAGGTGCGCCGTCAGCACCCCGCTTTCGGGCTGGGCGACTTCACCGAACTCGGCTCGTCCAACCCCAGCGTGCTGGCCTACCACCGCAACCACGTCGGCGACGACGACACCAGCGACGACCTGGTGATCTGTGTGAACAACCTGTCCCGCTTCCCGCAGCCGGTGGAACTCGACCTGTCCGAACACGCGGGAGGCGTCCCGGTCGAGCTGACCGGCGGCGCGCATTTCCCGCCGATCGGCGAGCTGCCCTACCTGCTCACGCTGCCTGGACACGGCTTCTACTGGTTCCAGATCATCCTTCCCGACACCGAGCGTCACCCATGATCAGTCCAGTTGACCTGCTCGCGGATATCGCCGACGCGCTGGCAGCAATGCTGCCTGAGCAGCGCTGGTTCGCCGGCAAGGGCCGCCCGGTGCACGCTGTCATCCCAGTGCGCGCCACCGATCTCGGCGGTACGTATGCCCGGCTGGTGCACGCCGTTGTCGCGGTCGATCAAGGCGAACCGCACTCGGATCTTTACCAGCTGCTGCTCGGGGTACGGAGCGATTTACCGGACACCCTCGGACACGCCTGGGTAGCCGCCGCCGGTGAGCAAGCGGTGTATCAGGCGGTGCACGACCCAGAGCTCACCGCCGTGCTGCTGGATTTGATGGCTAAGGGCGCCGACGTGGAGGGTTTGCGCTTTGCCGCTGAGCCGGGTGTCACGCTGGACACCGAACTGCGTTCCCGCCCGGTCGGAGCCGAGCAATCCAACACCTCACTGGTGTATGGGCAAACCTACATCCTCAAATTGATCGGCAAGCTGGCCGTCGGTGCCAGCCCCGACCTGGAGCTGCATCGCGCGCTGGCCGCCGTGGGCTGCGCCCACATCGCGGCGCCGCTGGGCAGTATTGAGGGCACGCTGGGCACCGGCAGCGAGGAGAACGCCGTCACCTACGGGATGCTCACCGAGTTCCTGCGCGGCACCGCTGACGGCTGGGCAATGGCGACCGCCAGCGTGCGGGACCTGATGGCCGAGGATCTACGGTCCGACGCGACGCCCGGCCCCTTCGAGCACCCGCAGCCCGAGGACGTC
>JBGSWT010000077.1:0-3386 GCA_041751815.1 Pseudonocardiaceae bacterium | reverse complement strand
CGGCAAGCCCTGACCGCCGCCGAACTAGCCGGCAATGATGTCGACCGTTATCCCCTCCTGATGGGGTTGGTGACCTCGCTGTATCGCGCCGGCAACCCCCGCGACGGGCTCCCTGTCTTCGTACAGGCCATGCAACAGGCCCTCACCGAAGACGATCCCCAGGACATCTCCCAACTGGTCACCGCGGCAGTGGCGGCCATCTGCGAGTCGAACGAGTACCCGGTCATGGGCGGCGTCGACGACGACCGTCTGGTCGACGTCCTGCAGCGGGCCCTGCCACGGCTGACCGACCCGATGCAACAAGCGTTGCTCCTGTCCTGCCTAGCCGTCGCCCGCTACTACGACGACAACCCCCAGCGCCGGGCCGCCCTGTCCGACCAGGCCCTGGCCCTGGCCCGCCCCACGGCAGACGCTGTCGCACTGGCCCGCGTGCTGCACTTACGGGTAATGGCGCTGTACGGCCCCGACTACCCCGAGCAGTGCCTGGCGGCGACCACCGAGCTGCTCGCGCTGCCCGGTCTACCCCCGCCACTGGTGGCCGAGGCCCGACAGCTCCGCGCCCACGTGCTGGTCACGCTGGGCCGCATTCCGGAGGCCGCCACCGAGCTCGACCAGATCGTTCCCTTCGTCGAACAGTCAGGCTCCCCGACTGTTCGGGTGCAGCTGGGATGGGCCCGGGCCGGCCTGCTGCTGTTTGCCGGGCGCTGGCAGGAGGCCGAGGCGATCAGCCGCTCCACCTACAACCTGCATGCCGGGATAAGCTTCGGCGTGGGACGGGGCCTCGCGCAGGCCCTCCAGATGATGCAGCGCTGGGAGGCAGCGCATCTGGCCGGCACCGGTGCGAACGTGGTTGACGAGCTGCGCGCAGCGGCCGAGGCCACTGGCTTGCCTACGCTGCGCAGCATCCTGGCGATGGCGCTGGTGGAATCCGGGCACTTGGCCGACGCCCGCGCCGTCCTGCACTCCGTGCCGCTCGGGCCCAAAAACTACCGGTGGCTCTACATCCGGTGTTGGTGCCTGCTCGCCGCAACGCGACTCGGCGACACCGAGTACGTGACCCAGCTGCGCGACCAACTGCTGCCCTACCGTCAGCGGCCCTGCGCGATGACAGCGATCTTGGTCAGCGGGTCGGTAGCCTACTTCACCGGCGAAGCCGCACTGGCCCTCGGCGACCCCGACGCCGCACTGACCGACCTCACCATTGCGGTCGAGGCCCACGAGAAGATGGGCGCGCTGCCCTGGCTGGCCCGTACCCGCGACGCCATCACGCGAGCCCAACGGTGCACTGGCACGCCCACCGGGTGACCCAGCGCCGCATACCTGGTCGGCTTCGCGTTCGCCAATGCGACGATCGTTTTCTTGGGCCTTGAACTGCTCACGAAGCCCGGACCGAACCCTTCTGAATCGGTCAGCGAGGAACCGCAGACACCGGCAACCCTCACTGCGTATCCAATAAGACGATCACGTGGTACCCGTCAAAATAATCTGCCACGCCCCTAGGTGCACTTGGACCGAATCTTCTTGACACCCACCTAAGGTGATTGGATGATTTACATGGACAGTTCTCCCGGAGACACGGAGGGCACGATGACGAGGCTGCCGGTGGTCTATGTTCGTGGATTCGCAGGGGGCACGGGCGGTATCAACAAACAGGTGGATGACCCGTTCTACGGCTTCAACGACGGCTCGACTCATGTTCGCGTTGGAGGTGATGGGACTCCGACCTTCTACCAGTTCGAAAGCCCGTTGCTTCGCCTCATGATCGACGAAAGATATCGACTACTCGTACGCGGCGATCAACGCGCATACCTGCTGAGTCGGGCAGACAGGACTGTCCCGTCGAGCTCTATCTGGATCCACCGTTTCTACGACGCCGCGGCCACGACATTCGGCGTTCCGCCCCAAAGAGGATTTTTCGGTCGAATCTTGGATGAAGTGCAAGACCGAGTCGCTGCGCCGGCCGGATTCGATATTGAGACCGCAGCCCGGGACCTGTACAACTTCATCACCTTGATCAGAGACAAGACCAACGCCGAGAAGGTTTACCTGGTCGCTCACTCCATGGGAGGTCTCGTCGCACGATGCATGATCCAGAAGATCTCGCAGATAGCGGATGACGACGGAAACGATCGGATACCCGCGCGGGATCTCGTGGAGAAGTTCTTCACCTATGCCACACCCCATGGGGGCATAGACTTCGACATCGGCGCCCTCGACTGGGCCATGGAGGCCTTCGGGCCTGCAGGAGCGGACATCTTCGCGCCAGATAAGATGTACGGCTACCTATCGAAAGGCTCCCAATGGGGAGACCAACCGCCACGAGACTGGGACCCGCAAGCTGTCGACGAGGAGATATTCGATCCAAAGGACATCTTTTGCCTCATTGGGACCAATCCGGGAGACTACGGGCTCACCCGGGAAGTCGTCGGACCGAAAAGTGATGGCCTCGTAAAGATAGACAAAGCGTACGTCCGCAAGGCGAATCGGGCGTTTGTCCACCGGTCGCATTCGGGGCGGTACGGAGAGGTGAACTCGGAGGAAGGGTATCAGAACCTGCGACGCTTCCTCTTCGGCAGATACATGGTCAAGGTGGACCTTCGAGGGATCACTTTTCCCGAACTCCTCGCCAACGAAGTCTGGCAGGCGGACGTAAGGGTAACCGTCCGCGGACTGCCGGTTGTCATGCACGAGCAGTTGGCAGCGCATTACTGCCCGGTTCAGCTCAACAGGGAGTTGGAGCAACACCAGGACGAGGCGGACGCACCTGTACCCCTCACCACGGCGTTCCTTCTCGATCCCGCCGAATTCGACTCTACCGACGAGCCTCCCCCGCCACGATCCCGATATACGCTGTCGCTTCGCGTGTTCCACCTGATAGAATCAAATGGCGGCTTCTTCTGGAAGGGCCATCTCGAGCAGGTGGCCGACTGGGAAGACACGTTAATCGTCGACGTCGGGCGCAGCGATGACGACGAGGTCGGCGCACTGCGAACATGGATCGCCTGGAACTCGACAGTGGCTGGAGCAATCGACACTTTTGACCCGATCACAAAGGGGCTACACCGAGAGGACCAGGGACACATGGCGTTCACCCACCGAGGCGACGACCTGTTCTGTGAGATTCTACTGCCAGAGATCAGCCGCTCGATTTTCGGAGCGGATGCTCGCATCCGCCTGACGATCTCGCGGAGGCACTAGGAACGCGGGGCCACCGACGGCGATGTCGGTGCAGTTCCGTCGTTTCCGTACAGTGCGTCGCCGTGCGCTTGGTCCTCGCCTCGGCATCGCCAGCCCGACTCGCCGTGCTCCGCGCCGCCGGGGTTGATCCGGTGGTGCGGGTGTCCGGGGTGGACGAGGACGGGTTGGCCACCGCGCTATCCGACGCG
>JBGSWT010000076.1:0-5688 GCA_041751815.1 Pseudonocardiaceae bacterium | reverse complement strand
CCGCCATCGAGCGGTCCAGCGCAGCCTGCGCGCGCTGGTAGTACGACGGGTCGGCGGTCACCCGGGCCTGCTCGACGTACGCAGAGCCGAGCTGAGCCAAGGTGATCGCGTCGTCAGGATTGCTCCGCAGCCGTTCCTGCGCGGCGGCGATACTGCGCGACAGCGGGTCGACCGGGACGCCAATGGTGTGCGCCACCGGCGACGAAGTGTCGCTGCCAACGGTGAGGCCTACCGCGGTGACAACCAGCAGCACGGCGCCGACGCCCAACGCGGACAACGCGGCCAGCCGACGACGGGACGCGGGGAGCGGGAAGGAACGGGAGAAGCGCACTCGGAAGGCCTCGCAGGGTCGGCGGAAGCGGATGGGGGGTGCAGGCACCGGAGCGCCCGCACCCCCCACCGTCGGTCACTCGGTGCTGGGTACCACGGAGCCGCGAACCGGCAGAACGTCAGGCCGGCGACGCAGCATCCACCCGCCCGAGGCGAGCAGGATCAGCGCCGCGCCCCCGGTGACGACCGGGGTAGTCGGGAAGCTGATGTCGCCCGAGCCACCGAAGAGGGCGAAGATGCCCTCATCGAACGGGCTGCCCTTATCACTGTCCTGGTCTTTGTCGCGACCCTCGCCCCGCAGGGCGACGTTCACGGCCTCATTGTTGGCCGTCGCCACGTACGGGAAGTTGTCGCGGAACGAATCGTCATTCTGGTTCACCGCGTCGCCACCCTTCAGCGCACTGGTGTCCGCCTTCCGCAGCTCGCCCTCGAGCGCCAGGATCTCGATGTCGACCACGTCGTCGGCGAGCCGGCGACCGTTCGGGAAGCCCTGCAGGTCGCCACCGAGCACGCCGAGCCGGTTGGGCTCCTCGGTGACCGGGGTCTTCATGTTCAGCCGCAGCATCTCCGACGGCTGGAACTTCACCGCGTCGGCGTTGTCCATCTGCGAGTTCAGGTTGCCGACCTGGATCTCGTCACCAGCCGAGTTCGTGATGCCGGTGAGGAAGATCTCGAAGATGTCGTTGCGCGGTGCGGCGGGCGCCGGGATGCCGTAGATCTTCTCGATCAACTTGGGCAGCTCCGGATCGACGACCCGGTCGACCACCGCCGGGATCGTGGCGTCCACGTTGGGCGTAATCCCGTTGAACGCGTCCTTCAGGCCCGCGGGGATGACGACCTCATTGACCAGCGGCATGCCCAGACGGGATACCTGGACGGGGCCGCCCTCACGGGACGACTGGCCTGCCGACTTGAGGTTCAGAGTCCGCTGCTCGGTGTCGCTCCACACCCCGATGACCGGGTTGCGCTCGACGTCATTCTTCAGCGCCAGGTCCGACTTGGGCACCTGGATGGCGAGGGTATTGACGTTGTACCCGGCCAGGGTGTCCTGCCCGATCTCGGACAGGTTGCCGCCGTAGAGCAGGTCGAACACCCGCAGGTCCAGGAAGAACGAGTCATCGGCCTGGCCGGCGAACGCCTTGCCGGGTCCGTAGCTGACCGTCGCCTGGTCGACGAGGCCCTGGTAGTCCGGCATCGAGGCGGGGCCGACGTTCGACGGTGCCGCCAGCTGGTTGTCCAGCAGCACCCTCCCCTTGCCCTCGCGGATCTCGATCAGATCGTAGGTCTGGCGGAACAGCAGATTCTCGTCGTCGAGGGTCTCGACCGGCCCGTTGTTGTAGAGGAACGTGTCCGTTCCGCGCCGGTCGTCGGTGTTGAAGATCCAGCGATAGGTGATGTTCGGGATCGCGTCACCGTCGCTGTCGATGTTGATGTCGTAGTGCGCACCCTCCGCCCAGGGGTAGAAGTTCGGGCCGCCGTTGGGTTCCGAGAACGGTGCCCAGTTGGCGATGAAGGTGACGGTGTCCTGCGCGTCCGGGCTCGTGAACGCGTAGACGTCCGTGTTGTCCACCGCAGGCATGCCCGCGATGAGCGGCGCCTCCCGGTGGCTCGACGCGATCGCGTTCGGCACCAACGTCAGGGCCGTGGTGGCCAGTGTCGCGCCGGTGGCGATGAACGCCAACCCCACCCGACGCCGTAGCGCGGGCTGTCGTGAAGCCATTCTCGATTCCTCTCCCCGGCCTGGGTGTCCCCCCAGAGCGCAGTGTCTGACGCTGCATGCAACGAGTGACGGGGGCTGAAGGAAACGAAAATGACCGTTGTTAAGTCCGGGTGCAAGAGCCAACGGCAGCGCGCATTTCAGGACCTTCGATCGGCGCCGCCAGATGGTTCAAAACTGGCTCCAAAATGAGCTGATGCAACCTATTTGCATCTACCATCACCAGGCCTTAGTGGGCCGCCGTGAACCCGGCACCACCGACGCGTGCAGCTCCCGAGATAGCGGTCACGTCAAGCCCACGGTGCACGGCCGTGCTCTCCGCCCCCGAACTCAACAGGAGAGCTGCTCGACACAGCCAGGCCAGCTCTCCTGTTGAGTTCGGGAACAGGAGAGCTGGGCACCGGCCGCGAACTCGTGATTGAACAGCTCCGCAACAGTTGACGGGACCGCATCGAGCGTATTAAAGGAACACGATAATGAGGAGCGCATTCGTCGCGCCTCGACGTTCGGTAGGATTGGTCCCTGGTGCGCCGGGCGCCGGTCTGGAACTCAAACGCGAGTTCGTCGCCGGGGATCTGCGCGATCCGCGCCGTGCAGCGCTGCCCATCTCCGCCGCGCTGGGCGGGATGGCGGCGCCCGCCCTGTGCTACGTCGCGATCAATCTCGCCGCCGAGGACGGCAGCCTGTCCGGCTGGGCTATTCCCACCGCCACCGACATCGCTTTCGCGCTTGCCGTGCTCGCGGTGATCGGCACCCACCTGCCAACTGCGTTGCGCACCTTCCTGCTCACCCTCGCCGTGGTCGACGACCTGGTCGCGATCACCATCATCGCCGTCTTCTACACCCAGTCGCTGAGCCTCGCTCCCCTGGCGCTCGCTCTCATCCCGCTGGCACTGTTCGGCATCCTCGTGCAGCGGCGGGTGCGCTCATGGTGGTTACTGCTCCCGCTCGCCGTCACCACCTGGGCGCTCGTCCACGAATCCGGCGTGCACGCCACCGTGGCCGGAGTACTGCTCGGCTTCCTCGTCCCCGTCGTGCGGCGCAGCCACGGTCCCGGACCCGGCCTGGCCGAGCACTTCGAGCACCGCTGTCGGCCGGTGTCGCCGTGCCGATCTTCGCGTTCTCTGCCGGGGTGTCCATCGGCGGCGCCAGCGGCCTCGGCGACACCCTGCGCGACAGCGTCACCCTTGGTGTCGTCGTCGGCCTTGTCGCCGGCAAGGTCCCTGGTGTCCTCAGCGCGAGCTATCTCGTGCAGCGGTTCACCCGCGGTCAGCTCGCCGACGGCCTGAGTTGGTGGGACGTCCTGGGCCTCTCGCTGCTGGCAGGCATCGGATTCACCGTCTCCCTGCTGATCGGAGAACTCGCCTTCGGCACCGGCAGCGCCCGCAATGACCACGTCAAGATCGGCGTGTTGCTCGGCTCACTGGTCGCCGCGCTGCTGGCCCCACCGTGGTGCTTCGCATCCGCAACACTGTCTACCGGCGCCTCTGCCAAGCAGAGGAACGCGACGCCAACGCCGACGGCATTCCCGACATCTACCAACACGGCACCGACCGGGCTCCCTAGCGCGTCCCTGTGGGCCACAGCACCAGCCAGCCCCTACGATGCCTGCAGGTCTAGGGAAGGCATATCGAACATGGCGAGAGCCGATTTGACGAAGGTGACGACTCTGGACTGGGCCGTCGTCGGCGCGGGCCTGCTGGCGTACATCTCGAGTTTCCTTCCGTGGTACCAAGCCCAAGTCTCGATCTTGGGTATCCAGCGATCGGTCACCGCGAACGCCTGGAATGCGGGTATCGGCGCGTGGTTGCCAGTGCTGCTGCTGGTCGTGGCTGGCGGGGTGGTGCTGGCGAGTGCGATGGGCATGCGGCTGCCCGCCTCCAAGCCGCTGATCATGATTGGCCTGTCCGCGCTGGCGGTCGTCACGATCCTGCTGCGGTGGGTGACTTTCCCGGGCGCCGGCGGCGGCCAGGGTCAGCTGGATGACGTCGACGTCGAAGGCTTGCTCGACGTGTCCAGCGGTGCAGGAGTGGGCCTGTACATCGGGCTGATCGCGGCGGCAGCGGCCGTGGTGGCGTCGTTGCTGGCGTCGCGCGCCGCGGGTGGCAACGTCAGCTAGACACTGTCAGCTAGACAACGTCAGCGAGACGCAGCGTCACCCGACGAAGGGTGGAATGCGCGGGGCGGTGTGGACGTTCCAGCGAGTAGTTGAGCGGTCAATCACAAGGAGGCCGTTATGCCCGCTGTCACCGTCGAGGACGTCAGCACGCTGGCCCGCATCCCGCAGCCCGGTCCGCAGGCCGTCGACCGCCCGGTCCGGTCAGTGACCACCGCACCCTCCGGCCACGAGGGCGAGGGCTTCCCCGTTCGGCGTGCCTTCGCCGGGGTGGACCTGCACGATCTGGACCCGTTCGTCCACATGGACCAGATGGGCGAGGTCGAGTACGCCCCGGGTGAGCCCAAGGGCACCGCCTGGCATCCGCACCGGGGGTTCGAGACCGTCACCTACATCATCGACGGCGTTTTCGAACACGCCGATTCCCACGGCGGCGGCGGTGAGATCACCAACGGCGACACCCAGTGGATGACCGCGGGCGGCGGGATGCTGCACATCGAGCGGCCACCGGAGCATCTGGTGGCCAGCGGCGGACTGTTCCACGGCCTGCAGCTGTGGGTCAACCTTCCTGCGCAGCGCAAGTGGGCCGAGCCCCGCTACCAGGACCTGCGGGCCGCGGAGTCCACCCTGCTGACCACACCGGACGGCGGCGCGCTGGTCCGGATAATCGCCGGCGAGGTCGCCGGGCACCACGGTCCCGGTTCCACCTACACCCCGATCGCAATGCTGCACGCCACGATCAGCCCTGCAGCGACGCTGCGACTGCCCTGGCGGCCGGACTTCAACGCGCTGGTCTACGTGCTCTCCGGTGCCGGCACGGTGGGCGCCGAGGGCAGGCCGGTGCGCACCGGGCAGCTCGCAGTGTTCGGTCCTGGCGACATCGTCACCGTCGCCGGTGCGGTACATCAGGAGTCGCGGCATCCCGCGCTGGACGTCATCGTCCTGGGTGGCGCTCCGATCCGGGAGCCGATCGCCTGGGGCGGACCGTTCGTGATGAACACTCGTGCGGAAGTGCTGCAGGCCTTCGAGGACTTCCAGACCGGGCGGCTGGGCAGTTCCCGTTTATGTGTCCAGGCAGTTGCTCATCGGCACATCGGCCAATCGTTGTCCGGAGGTTTCCCGCCGGCGGCGGCGCCATAGTCTTCGAACGGCGTGCCCTCCCGCGAGCAACATCAGCAGCATCGAGCTGCCGGCGTGCCACGGGATCGCCGCGGCCATCCCGGCCCACTGCGCCAGCCCGGACACAGTTACCACCAGCGCTGTACTGATCAGCGCTGTGGTGGCCACCCCGCGCCGATGCAGGTTGCGGCGCAGCACAGCACCATAGATCCGGCGGCGGCGCGCCACGTGAATGGCGGTCAGCGTGGCCCACACCACGCCGAGCGCGATGTGCGGCACCGCCAGCGGGATGGTCAGAAACGACGCCAGCAGCGATGCCAGCACGGCGAGCTCGAGCCACCGCCGGGTGGCGCCACGGATCGTTGCGGTCTGCACGGCATCCACAGTGCCGAGCCGGGCGGGCGAG
>JBGSWT010000075.1:0-9636 GCA_041751815.1 Pseudonocardiaceae bacterium | reverse complement strand
GCGCAGTACCGCGGCCAGAATCTCGACCTTGGTCCGCCGCGACCGGATGCCGCCCACGGCGTCGGAAGCGGCCACGACCTCGACGAACAGCACGTCGCCGATTCAACCAGCTGCCACCGACACTGGACTCGGCCGCCGAGGTGGATGCAGCGTAGGAGCGCGACGTGGCAACGGGCGCGGAAGGTCCTCGGCAACAGCATTCACCTGAGTCACCTGGGTCCCACGGTGGACGCATAGGGATTTTCTCCGGGCGTGCCACTGGTGGCAACTCCGGAGCAGAAGTTGCCACCAGTGGCACGTCCTCACGCTATGACACCCCCTCCCCGGGCGACGCGGACGGTGAGGATGGCCGTATGTCAACCCTCACGACGAGTGATTCCAGCGATTCAACGACTCGTGACCTGAAGTTGAGTCGAGGGTTCTAGGTTGCCGACCCGCAGGCACCGACCGTTAGCTCGCGGGTGCCCGCAATCCGACGAAGACCTCGTCCACAACGGTGCGCGCGTACTGCGCCGACAGTGGCTGGTGGCTGACCAGCAGCCGGTAGTAGATCCCCCGTACAGCGCGTCGATGGCGATGTCCACGTCCAGGTCGGCGCGCAGCTCCCCGCGCTCGACCCCCCTGCGCAGCACCTCCGCCGCACCGGCCCGCCGGGCTGTGATCAACCACTGGTGCAGCGCATCGGCCAGCACGGGATCATGCTGGCTTTCCGCGAGCAGCCCGACGAACGGCTTGCCGAACGCCGGCTCGGTGAACAGGGTGGCCACCCGAGACATCTGCAGCCGCAGATCCTCCCGCGCTGAACCGGTGTCAGGGAACGACAGCCGTGGCCACCTGCCGAGAGCTGGGCATCGGATTGGTGCCGTACAGCCCGCTTGGCCGCGGCATGCTCAGCGGCACCGTGAGCAACCTCGACGATCTCGCCGAGAACGACTACCGGCGCACGCTGCCCTGGTGGCGGCCGGAGAACCTGGCCACCAATCAGCGCCTGCTCGACGTGGTGCGCACCGTCGCCACCAGCCATGACTGCACACCGAGCCCGGTGGCGCTGGCCTGGGTTCTGGCGAAGGGTCCGGACGTGGTGCCGATCCCCGGCACCAAGCGGCTGGGCTACCTGGCCGAGAACCTGCACGCGCTGGCCGTCGAACTCACCCCCGCGGAGATCGCCGAGCTGGACGCCTTGCGCGGGCGACCGGGTAGCCAACGAGGGCGAGACGAACCGCACCACCGCCGCAAGATAACCGTCCCAGGCGCCTGAGTCAGATCTTCTCGATGACCTTATGCAAAAGATTCATGGTGCCGCTGGGTGACTCCGCCTGGAGGCATAGATTGTCCATGATCACCAGATAATCCGCTGTGTCGCGCTTTTTGTCCAGGTAGACAGCGCTGGTGAGTTGCTCGAGGTAAACGACGTCCGGCAGGCCGGGGTCGGAGAACCGCAGGATCGTGAACGGTCCACCTGCTGCCACGTGGCCACCGGCATCAAAAGGCACGATCTGCAGCGTGATGTTCGGCAGCTGGGCGATCTCGATCAGATGCTGGAGCTGCGCACGGTGGACGTTCTGACCGCCTAGCGGTCGCCGGAGCGCGGCTTCGTCCAGCGCCACCCACAGGTCGGGCGCTCCAGATTGGCTGAGGAATGCCTGACGTGCCATCCGCAGTGCGACCCGACGCTCGATCTCGCCGACGGACACGTGCAGGTGACGCAGCAGCATGAGGGCGCGGGCGTAGTCCTCGGTTTGCAGCAGGCCGGGCACGAGCTGGGGTTCGTAGGTTCGGATGACTGACGCGGCCTGCTCTAGACCGAGGTAGGTCTCGAACCAGTTCGGCAGCACGTCGCCGTACTTGCGCCACCAGCCGGGTGCGTTGGCCTGCCGGGCGACGGTGACGAACCTCTCGCGATCCTCCGCGCTGGTAACACCGTAGAGAGTGAGCAGATCCACCACATCACGTTCCTTGAATGCGACCCTACCGAGCTCAAGACGGCTGATCTTGGCGCTGGATCCGCGGATGGCGTATCCAGCGTCTTCGCGGGGATTTTGTTGGCCTCCCGTAGCCGCCGAAGTCTGCTGCCCAGCGCAATACGCAGAGCGGTCGGCTTCCCGTGCCACTGGGCGAGAACAGGGGCGAGGTCCGGATCATCATCTGCTCGAGCTATCAAGACTCCACCTAGGTGTGCACTACGGCACGCTTTCACACCGCCTTCGAGTGTGGCACCGCCTGCGTATTATAGTAGTTGCATCTGCGTGCGGTTCCTGCCATTCATCATGCGACCGCGAGGTTGACTACAGTCCTCGTGTCACGTCCACGACACAGCAGCCACCGTAGAGGACCAGCTCGGAATGAACAGCTCAAGCGCATCCAGTCACAAACCGCCGTCCGGTGTCGACACCAGCGTGTCGCGTTCGGCTCGGGTCTGGAACTACTGGCTGGGCGGCAAGGACAACTACCCAGTCGACCATGAGGCTGGTGATCAGTTTGCTGCCATTTTGCCGAGCATTGTCGATGTGGCGCGCGCCTCCCGGGCCTTCCTGGTCCGCGCCGTCCGGTACCTGGCCGGCGAGGCAGGGATCCGCCAGTTTCTCGACATCGGCACCGGCCTGCCCACCGCGAGCAACACCCACGAGGTCGCTCAGGCGACTGCACCGGAGTGCCGCATCGTCTACGTCGACAACGACCCCATGGTCCTGGTGCACGCGCGCGCCCTGCTCACCAGCACTCCAGAAGGCGTCACCAATTACGTTGAGGCCGACTTGCGGGACACCGACACAGTCCTGCGCGAGGCAGCCCGGACGCTGGACTTCACCCAGCCCATTGCCCTCATGGTGATGGGGACCCTCGAACACGTCATGGACACCGACGAGGCGTACGGGATCCTGAACCGGCTGCTGGATCCGTTGCCTTCGGGCAGCTACCTGGCGCTGTACGACCCCACCACCGACGGCGTTCACGGCGAGGCGATGGCCGCGGCATGCCGGTTCTGGAACGAGAGCGGCGGAACTCCGCCAGTAGCCGTCCGGCACAGCCAGGAGATCGCCCGATTCTTCGATTGCGTGGAGTTAGTGGAGCCCGGTGTGGTCCCGGTGCCACGGTGGCGGCCCGACCCCAGCCAGATCGGTGTGCCACTCGAGGTCAACACGTGGGGCGGCGTGGGACGCAAGCCTTGACAGTGCGCTCGCGGTAATGAGCTGTCACTCATGGGGCAGCGTCCCGAACCTCCTGGGCCGGGTTGCCTCGCCAGCGAGCATGCGGCGCGATCTCCTCACCCTTCATGAGAAAGGCGTCGGGGTCGAGTACCGAGCCGTCGCCCATCGTCACTCCGTAATGGATAAAGGAGTTGATCCCGATGGTGGCACCGGCGCCGATCGTAATGTGATCGGATTTGAAAACGCCGTCTTCCAGTGAGTGGCTCTGGATCGTGCTCCCCGCGTTGAGGGTGCAGTGATGCCCGATGGAGACGAGGGACCGCTCGGTCAACCAGCAGCCGTCGTCGAAGACCCGCCGGCCGATCCGGACACCCAGCAACCGCCAGATCGTATTTTTGAACGGGGTGCCGTTGAACGCCTGGATGTACATCATCGCGGGCACTTTCCAGAAGCGCTCGTGCCGCCAGAAGGCCAGGTCGTAGATCGAGCAGAACCTCGGCTGCAATGCGCGGAACCTTGTGACGGCACGATCTACGAGCACGAAGTAGGCAACGCTGATCAAGTAGGTGAAGACCATGGCCGAAACGAGCGCCCACTCACCGAACAGGTAGAACACATCCGCTGTGACCATAACGAGCAGGGTGACGACGAAGAAGAACAGCCACCGCACAAGCAGAAACAATCCGATAGTGATCGCGTTGTGCCGGTTCTTCGCGCTGAGGCGACGGCGTAGCTCGTCGCCGCTCTTCTCGGCGTCAAACGTGCTGTCACGCCGTACCGATCGCGGAATCTCAAAAGGCGGGGACCCCAACAGCCCGACACCCTCCCGGACATCCCCGTCGATCGGGACCATCACCTTCGTCGCGAGGAGGCAGTTTTCGCCCGTCTTACCCTGGGATGGGTAAACAATGTTGTTCCCGAGGAAGTTTCGCGGCCCTATCGATGCCCGTGACACCCGGAAAGACGTGCTGGAAAAGTCGGCATTGATGAAAGAGAGTCCGTCGGAGACCATTGTGCCGCTGCCCACGGAGCTCAGGTACGGCGTCTCATGCTTGACCGCCATGCCGAAGTTCGACCCGGTCTGCTCGACCCGGGAAAGATCGTAACCGAGTGCGTGCAGGTAGTAGACGATGGCGGAGCTGTCACCGAAGAGAAAGGTGAAGAACCTGCTGTTGGTCAGGCGCGCGATCGTCCGCTGGATCCAGTAGTGGACGCCGTAGAGCGGGTATACGGTGTCCGGTTTAAGGGCGAGGTTCAGGATCCGTGGGACGGTGACCACGAACGCGAGCCCAAAGAGCACACCGCCCACGAACAACACCAGGGAAATGACCAGCACGTCGAGGTAGAAGGTCCCGCTCGCCAGGTTGTGGTGGCCCGGGCCGATGATCTCGGCCAGCCACGGGAACTCCTTGAGCAGCGTGATCCCGACAGTGATGCCCAGTGACCCGGTCAGGACCAGCGCGGTGAACAGCTGCATCAGGCTGTAGAGGAACCTCCGGGCCGTACCGCAGCGGGCCGGCTGCACCGCTCGGTAGTCGACGTCGGTTCGCTGCGCCGGCGAACCGTGCCCACGCTGACCGTCGGGAATCGCTTGGCCAGCGATGAGGCACGACGCATGCCCGAGCTGAGCTCCATCGCCCATCGAGGTCTGGATGTCGAGCACCGCAGCCTCGCCGACCACCACGTTCGCGCCGAGGGTGACGGCGCCGGTCTGGATGCGGCCGGCGTAGGCCCGGTAGCAGGTGAATGACGAGTCCTTGCGAATGACCGTGCCATCACCGATGGTGAGCAGGTCGGTGCACACCGGCATGGTTCGGGAGAAGATCGTCACGCCGCGGCCGATCTTCGCGCCCAGCGCTCTGAGGTAGAGCACATAGAGCGGTGAGCCGACGAACAGCGCCATGGGGTTGGCCCGGATCAGGGTCTTGACCAGCCAGAAGCGGACGTAGCGCAAACTCCAGACCGGGATCTCCTGAGGCTTCCACCGACCGACGAGCACCCACTTCACCAGGATCGGAAGCGTGCACAGCCCCAGGAAGCTCACCGCACTGAACAACAACGATCGCTGCCATGTGTCGATCAACCCGGTGCCGGCGAAGGCCCAGTGAAAGCCGGCTTCCAGCATCAGCGCGCCGAGATAGGCGGATCCGAGAAACAGCAGCAGCTGTAGCGCTCCGCACAGGACGTACTGTGCCGTGCTGGCAACCGTCACCGGCTGTCTCGGCACCGGAACCGGTGGCTCGGCGGGGGGCACTGCGTCCTCGAGGGTCGCAGCCAGGCTACGGATCGTCGGGTGCTGGTAGACGTCTCGCATGGACACCGGCGGGAGGTCTGCGCGCTTGCGGACCCGGGCGCAGAACTGCGCCATCAGCAGCGAGCTGGCACCCAGATCGTCAAAGAATTGACTGTCGACCGACACCTGCTCCAGACGCAGAACGCTGGCCAGCGCGTCAGCGAGGAGGCTCTCGGTATGAGTGGACGCAGCGACGTACGCGTTCTGTACGGCCTGGCTTCGCCGGCTCCTCGGCGCAGGGAGGTTCTTGCGGTCGGCCTTGTCACTCGGGAGCATCGGGATGACCTCGAGCTCCTCGAGGTAGGCCGGGACCATGTACTGCGGGAGCCGCCCGCGCAGATGCTCGTAAACCTGTTGCGCTGGGACCTCGGCGGTGCTGGCGCGACGGGTGTAGTAGGCGACTAGCTCCACCGTGCCGGGGTCGGGCTCGTAGGTGTCGACCACCGCCTGCGCGATGTCCGGCACCTGCAGCAGTACCGACTCGATCTCGGTCAGTTCGATGCGGTAGCCGCGGATCTTGACCTGGGTGTCGATCCGGCCGTGGTACTCGATCTCACCGTCCTCGTTGATCCGGCCCAGGTCCCCGGTGCGGTAGATCCGGCCGGACGGATTGTTGTCGATCCCGACGAAGTCGCGGATGAACGCCCGGTCTGTGAGGTCATCCCGGTTGAGATAGCCACGGGCGAGTCCGATCCCCGCGATGCCGATCTCGCCCACCTCACCGCGCTGGAGCGCTGTGTCCTCGTCCGGATCGAGGGTCACCGCGGAGTACGTCGGAAGTGGGACACCGATCGTCACCGGGCGGTCCGGGTGCACCACCGTCCAGGTCGCGGTGACCGTGGCTTCAGTCGGGCCGTAGACGTTGAGAAACCTGCGGTCGGGCCGGTGCCACCGAGCGATGAGGTCCTGCGGGCACGCCTCACCCGACACCAGCAAGAAGCGGAGGTCGGGCAGGTCCTCGTCCAGCGTCGCCAGCAGGGTCGGCACGCAACACAGCGCCGTGACCTTGTTGTCATGGAGGAAGTCGCGAAGCTCATGCCCCAGCAGGCTGGTCACGCCCGGCTTGGGAACCAGCGTCGCCCCGGCGATCAGGGGCACCCAGATCTCCTCGACGGAGAAGTCGAAGGCGATCGTCATGCCCTGATAGATCCGGTCAGACGGCTGGATCCCGTAGACCTCGACCGCCACCCGAACGAAGTTGCAGATGCTGGCGTGCTCGACCGCCACCCCTTTCGGCCGGCCCGTCGAGCCCGATGTGTAGATGATGTAGCAGAGCTCATCGACTGGGTCGCCCTTTTCCTCGGCAACGAGCCGGTGCTCGTCCTGGGCCATGATCTGTGCCGCGATCTCGTCGAGATACAGCAGCATGGCGGAGAGGTGCCCGACGCGGTTACGCAGGCGCGAGCGCGAGAGCACGATGCTTACGCCGGCGTCGCCCACGATGTAGGACAACCGATCGGCCGGGAAACCGGCGTCCAGCGGCACGTACGCGGCGTTGATCTTGAGTACGGCCAGCATGCAAACGTAGGAGCACGCGGCGCCGTCCAACAGCAGGCCGATTCGATCACCCGGCCGGGCGCCCAGGGCCAGCAGATGGCGCGCGAGCTGGTTGGCCAGCGCGTCCAACTGGTCATAGGTCAGGACCGTCTCGTCGGTATCCACCGCGAGCTGGCTGCTGTGGTGCGTCCGGTCGCATCGGTCCTCGAAGAGGTGATCAAGGCGTTCGCCGGGTTGCCACCGGACCGTGTGGTCAGACTGCGCGCAGACCAGGACGCGGTCAGGCGTCGCCCTGCCGAACGCAAGATCAACGAGGCTGCCTGCCCCCATAGTGATGATGCCCCTCTGATCAGGCCGCTTTCCCTCGGCCGTGGTCAGGTGCGATCCCCCGTCAACGCGTCTGCCCGGCAGCGACTAGTGGTAGAACGTCCGTTTAGTCGATCTACAGCAGTGGCCCTGGCGACCAAGTGGTCGGCGGGCAGCACTCGTGCAAGGCTTCGAAGAAGATCGAGCAGGCGGTGTCGATGACCTCGGCAGTCACGTTCAGCGGTGGCAACATCCGCACGACGCAGTCGTTGCGGCCGCCCAGCTCCAGAATCAGCCCGCGACGCAACGCCGCGGCCTGAACCTGCTGAGCTAACTCCCCGGCTGGCCGGTGACCCAGTGGATCAGCAAGTTCGATGCCCCACATCAGGCCTCGACCGCGCACCTCGCGTACCCACGGGTTGTTGCCCAGCCCGGCCAGCGTCCGGGTGATCTGCTCACCACGGCGCCGCACGTTGCCCAGCACATCGTCGCGGCGGAAAATTCGGATCGTCTCAACCCCGGCCGCGAAGGCAAGCTGGTTGCCTCGAAACGTCCCGGAGTGCGCACCCGGCGCCCAGACATCCAGACGCTGATCATACAAGATCAGCGCCACTGGGGTCCCGATACCGCTCAGCGCCTTCGACGCGATGATCACATCAGGCTCGATGTCGTAGTGCTCGAAGGCGAACCAGGTCCCGGTACGCCCGCAACCGGTCTGCACCTCATCGACCACCAGCGGGATGTCCAGTTCTCGGGTCAGCTGGCGCACCCGCCGCACGAAGTCGGGCTGAGCGGGCACCACCCCCCCTTCCCCTTGCACCAGCTCCATCACCACCGCGGCCGGCAACGCGATCCCCCCATTGGGATCACGCAACGCCCGCTCCAGGTAGTGCACACAGTTGGTGGTACACGTCTGCGGGGTCAGCCCCACCGGGCAGCTACCACACGAGGAGAACGGGAAAAAGTGCACCCCAGGCACACCGTTGGCAACAGGTGCCTTGTTGGCCACCAACCCGGTCAGCGCCATCGCAGCGTGAGTGGTGCCATGGAAACCACCCTGAAACGAGATCACGTCACCACGACCGGTCGCGGTCTTACACAGCTTCAACGCCGCATCAACCGCGTTGGCCCCGGTCGGTCCACAAAAGTGCACCTTCATCCGGTCACGCATGCCCACCGGCAGCATCGACAGCTGCGCCTGGGTGAAGGCGTCCTTGACCGGGGTCGGAAAGTCCAGACCATGGGTGAACACCCCCAGCTGCTCAACCACCGCCGCCACCAGCTCCGGAGGGTTATGCCCCAACGGCAACACACCCGCCCCGTTGAGGAAGTCGATGAACACGTTGCCATCAAGATCACGAACGAAGCTGCCAGCAGCATCGGCGATAGCGATCGGCAAGTGCCGCGGATACGCCCTGGCGTTGGACTCCCTGCGCTCCTGATTGGCCAGCAGCTCGGCCGAACGCGGTCCCGGCAACTCACCATGGACGTATGGGTGGTGCAACGCGGCTTGCTGAGTGGACGCCGCCATGATTTTCTGCCCCTAAGTAGAGAGTTAATGCGGCTGACTCGACGCCGACAGCGAAGAGGAACCACAGCCGAAGCCATCCGCAGGTGTGCGGTGATGCAGTCGGTCGACTCGACGGTCGAGCTCGATAAGTGGGTTAGTTCGACCCACCGCCGGGTTGGCGGGGAGGAGCCTGCCGGGCACCCCGCGGCAAGTCATCATCCCCAGAGCTCATCTTCCCCGTACTCCAGATGGGGCAGTCGCCTACTCCAGATGATGTATTCCGAGAGGTCTCTTCTACATCTGTAGTAGTGCATTCAGGTCACTGGCTTGAGTCCGTGATGTGAGGGGGGCATCCCTGAAGGACCCGTCAAGATGGGGCGTGCGCGCTCGTTTCGGAACGGAGGAACTTCACCAGCCCCAGGTGCCGGGTTCGCCTTTGAAGGGGCCGACGATGTCTGTGGTGATCCAGCCTCCATAGAACTCGCCCGGCTGCGGGGTCACCGGCTCCCCATCCAGGGTCACCTCGTCCAACCGGCCGACGTAGACCGCGACCCGATCGGTGAGCTGCGGATAGCGCAGGTCCGGCTGGGGGTACCACCAGCCGACCTCACGCAGCGGTGCGACGCCGGGCACTTCGAGGTTGATGTAGGACGCCTCACCCTTCCACTCACACATCGTCAGGCGCGGCGCCGCGAACAGCGGTACCCGGAACTCCGACCGCGGCAGGTAATACGTCGGCGGGTGCGACGTCTCCAGGACCCGCACCACATCATCGGTGTCGAGCACCAGCGTCGCGCCGTGCACGATCCGGGCGCGGCGGCGCACTCGCTCGGCACGGGGCGGGCGCGGGTAGTCCCAAACCGACTCCTGACCTGGACCGGGTT
>JBGSWT010000074.1:0-2742 GCA_041751815.1 Pseudonocardiaceae bacterium | reverse complement strand
GCGATCTCCTGGCAGCGTCGCACCCGGCGGGCGCCGAGCACCACGTGAAAACCGTCCGCGGCCAGCGCCCGAGCGGTCGCCGCCCCGATCCCGCTACTGGCCCCGGTGACAACCGCGGTCGCCCGCTGTTCACCCACGCCTCCAACCCTAGAGCCCGCCGAATGCGAATGTGGCCGCAATGACGGCAAGATGGGCAGGTGATCGGCCGGATCGGGATGGCGCCGCGCCGCGCCGCGGTGCTCTCGGTGCACACCTCTCCGCTGGACCAGCCGGGCACCGGCGACGCCGGTGGGATGAACGTCTACATCGTGGAGACCGCAACCCGGATGGCCCGCCGTGGTGTCGAGGTGGAGGTATTCACCCGGGCCACCTCGTCGGGGCTGCCTCCGGTGGTGGAGTTGGCGCCGGGCGTCACCGTGCGACACATCACCGCCGGGCCCTACGAGGGTCTGGCCAAGAACGACCTGCCCGCGCAGCTGTGCGCATTCACCGCCGGGGTGCTGCGGGCCGAGGCTCGCCGCGAGCCTGGCTACTACGATGTGGTGCACTCGCACTATTGGCTGTCGGGGCAGGTCGGCTGGCTGGCCCGGGACCGCTGGGGAGTGCCGCTGGTGCACACCGCGCACACCCTGGCCAAGGTGAAGAACGCCTCGTTGGCGCATGGCGACACCCCGGAGCCGTACACCCGGGTGATCGGCGAGCAGCAGGTGGTGGCCGAGGCCGACCGGTTGGTGGCGAACACCCCTGCCGAGACCGCTCAGCTCGTCGACCTCTACGGCGCCGACCCGGCTCGCACCGTCACCATCCTTCCCGGAGTGGATCTGGAGCGTTTCACTCCGGGATCTCGCAACGCCGCTCGGGCTGAACTCAACCTGCCACTCGATGCCGTGGTGCTCGCCTTCATCGGCCGTATCCAGCCGCTCAAGGCACCGGATGTGCTGTTGCGCGCCGCCGCCGAGATGCTGCACCGGGATCCGGCGCTGCGTGACCGGCTGCGGGTGCTCGTCGTGGGCGGGCCATCGGGTAGCGGACTGACGGAGCCCACCGTGCTGCACCAACTCGCCACCGCGATGGGTATCAAGGAGCAGGTC
Organism: Pseudonocardiaceae bacterium; assembly: GCA_041751815.1. Taxonomy (GTDB): domain Bacteria; phylum Actinomycetota; class Actinomycetes; order Mycobacteriales; family Pseudonocardiaceae. The sequence goes on along the minus strand of JBGSWT010000074.1, from coordinate 1,651 downwards.
ATCTTCGTTCCCCCGCGCGGTGGCGCTGAGCTGGTCAGCGTGTACCGGGCCGCTGATGTGGTGGCGGTACCCAGCTACAACGAGTCGTTCGGCCTGGTCGCGCTGGAGGCACAGGCATGCGCAACGCCGGTGGTTGCAGCCAAGGTGGGCGGCCTTCCGGTGGCGGTAGCCGACGGGGTGTCCGGCCAGTTGGTGGGAAGCCACCAGCCGGTCGACTGGGCTGATGCGCTGTCCGCCGTTGCGCTGCACCCGGGGCGTCGTGCCCAGCTATCGGCTGGTGCCATCGGCCATGCCCGGCACTTCTCCTGGGAACGCACCACCGAGGCGCTGTTGCAGGTCTACGCCGACGCTGCGGTCGCCTACCGGGTCGACGGCCTGCAGCGCGAGGTGGCGGTGTGAACCGTCCGGCGGAGCTGGATCAGATCATCGCAGGGGTACTGCACGAGGCCGGGTTGCCGCACGAACACCGCGAGCCGGGCAGCTTCCTGCTCACCCTGCCGGGGACCAACAGGCTGCAGACCACCTGCTGGGTGCTGGTTGGCCGGCACGGGGTGCTGGTAGAGGCCTTCGTATGCCGGCATCCGGACGAGGCACCCGGAGACGTCTATCGCTGGCTGCTACGGCGCAACGCCCGGTTGTACGGCGTCCACTACGCACTGGACAAGGTCGGCGACATCTATCTCGTGGGGCGGTTAGCTCATCATGCGGTGACCACCGATGAGCTGGACCGGGTGTTGGGCCAGGTGGCCGAAGCCGCCGACGGTGACTTCAATACCTTGCTGGAGCTGGGCTTCGCCTCGTCGATCCGGCGCGAATGGGACTGGCGGGTGGCCCGTGGCGAGTCGCTGGTCAACCTCGCCGCATTCGAGCACCTGGTTCGCTGAGCTGGTGACCAGCCGGTAGTCCATTTTGGTGGCGGAGCGACCCGGGGAGAGGGGGGAGTCGCACACTCGGGTCGCCCCGCCACGATGTCCCGCGTAGTGGATCCCTCCTGGGTGGGGGGCACCCCAGGGATCCTGGCGGGCCGCGGTCCGACGGGGGAGGACGAACCACGGGCTTGCGCTCGCCCTGTCGGTTCCTAGGGGAGCCAACGAGGAGAGCGGTGACACACTCTCAGTCGCGCGGGTGGATCTCAAGGGCTTCGAGGTACCCGGTTCTAGCGTAACCCGATTGGCCTACATGCCCGGTGCGTGGTGTGACATCCAGCAGGCGACGCCGAGATCGGCTGCCGACGCCTGTTGGGCAACGGTGTGACGAGTGCAGACAACGTCCCGTAACGCCTGCGGCACTGATAGCGACACACACTCCGAGCGCATTGGGCCGCTGCGGACGCGCGGTGCTGCGGTTGTGGCGTCGGCGTGTCGCGTCCAGAGTGTCGTGTCGGAGTGTCGAGGAGGAAATAGCCAGTGCGCAGTCACGCACCGGATACGGTTGGTTGCACAGCGAGGTCATCCCCCGATCGGCCGCTTCGGTCGGCGGGAATCGCTGGTATGAACTGCGACCGGACTCACCGGTTGTAAGGTGGCTCGATCTCCGGGAGGTAAATAGACATGGGCATGGCAGCAATCCTGGCGGACTTGCCGGACATGTGGCGCAGCGCGCTGAACGCACATGTGCCTGACCCGCAGGGTCGCTGCTGGGCGTGCCGCGA
>JBGSWT010000073.1:0-2335 GCA_041751815.1 Pseudonocardiaceae bacterium | reverse complement strand
CCACCGCTACGACCGACGCTCCACCGACACACCCGCCGTGCAGACCCTCACCCACACCATCGTCCTGCACCCCCTCGCCCCCCGACCACCGACATGACCCTCATGATCACTAACAGGTGATCACTAAAGGAAGTGGCATTGTGCCACTCCCGGCCCGCCTGGGCGAACCGTCCCACCAGCTCCTTCTTCTTCGTATCGATGCTGATCACGGGTTCCCCGGTGTCCAGCGCCGCCGTGACCTGAGCGTTGAGGTACCGGAACTGGGCGTCCCGGTCGGGGTGCTGGGCACCCTCCAACATCTTCCGTGTCGCCTGCAGGCTGTACCCGGCATACCGCAACAAGACCGCCACCAGCGTATGACTCACCGGGTGACCCGACGCGGTCAACTCATCGGCGAGCTTCCGGGTCGACTTCGTCGTCCACCGCAACGGCGACTCCGGATCTCCCCGCGTCTCCGGCTCGATCAACACATCCAACGCATCGGTCATACCCGGATCCACCACCTCCGCTTTCTTCCGACCCCCACCACGAGCCCGCACCCGACCCCGCATACCGGAGTCCGGCTCCCCCTCCAGATCACTCATCCCACGCTTGATGGTCGATCGCGCCGCCCCGTCGCCCGATGAACCTCCTCGATACCCCCATGACCCCACGACTTCGCTTCGGCACCCAACGCCAAACGACGTTCACACTCACTCAAACGAGGCAGCAACCCATCCAGCCGAGCTGCCATCGCCGTACGCTCATCAGATCGATCCCTAGCCACCACGGAAGCATATCACAACCTTGATCGTGTCAATTAATTATTTAATAACGACTCCTAAACACCGCAACCTGCTGGACTGGGAGAAGAAGTACAACACTCGAGTCAACAGGATCCGCTATGTCATCGAACGGACGATCGCCAACTTTCAAGACCTGGCGAATCCTGCACACCGATTACCGTCGCCCGATCTCTACATTCCAGGAAACCATCTCAGCTGTTGCCGCCCTGCATTTCTACGCATACGGCTGAATAACCCTTTGGGAAGTTGGGTAAAGAAGTATCGTGACGAGCACGCCGACGAAGAACCGCCCTTGACCCGACCGAGCGTATCCAGTTGGCCGAGGCTCAGCGAGAACTGCGGGAACTTCGCATGGAGAACGAATTCCTGAAAAAAGTGATCATGCCGGCTGGCGTCGGCACCCGGACCGCATGAGAATCGGTGTGGCCGTCCGGGTCTGACGTCGGTGCTGCTTGGTGCCGGGAGCCCGGAAAAAGTGTGACGCGGAGGACCTGAGGCACCCTGACCTGCTGCTGCGAGCGCGAGTCTCAGTTTCTTGATCGACAGGTCCTCCATGCCGGACGGCCCCTGCCACTGACGGGAAGGGGTGCGGCGGGATGGATGTGTTGATCGAGCGGTGCGCCGGATCAGATGTGCATCGCGACACGGTGGTAGCCACGGTGCGAAGCCCGGGACCGCGCGGCACGCGTCGCACACAGACCCGGACGTTCGCCACGACGACGGGTCGGCTCGAAGAGTTGTCGGACTGGTTGACGACCGAGAAGGTGACGTTGGTCGGGATGGGGTCGACGGGTGTCTACGGGAAGCCGGTCTATGACGTTCTGGAGGACGATCTTCCGGTCTGGGTGATCAACGCCGAGCATCTGCGGAATGTGCCGGGCCGTAAAAGTGATGTCGCGGACTCGGTGTGGATCGCTCAGCTGCTCGAGCACGGATTGGTGTCGCCGAGTGTCGTGCCGCCACGCCATGTCCGGGTGCTACGCGACGTGACCCGGCATGGGCGGCGACTCACCGAGGAACGCACCCGGGGTGATCCAGCGTCTGGAGAAGGTACTGCACGACGCCGGGATCACGCTCACCTCGGTCGCCTCGACGATCCTGGGCAAGACGGGCCGGGCGGTACTGGCGGGGTCTGCTCGGCGGTGCGCAGGACCCCGCGGTGTTGGCCGAGCTGGCGAAGGGACGGCTGCGACCGAGGATCCCGGCGCTGCGTGAGGCGCTGACCCACCGGTTCCGCCTCGCCCACCACGGCGTGTTGGTCGCGCAGATGCTCGCCCATGTCGACGTCCTGGAGGCTTCGATCGCGGAGATCTACGGGCGGGTCGAGGTGCTGCTGCGGCCGGTGGCCGCTGTCGTGGAGTTGGTGATGACCATCCCCGGTGTGGGGCGTCGGGTGGCTGAGGTGGTGGTCGCCGAGGTGGGCCTGGACATGACCGTCTTCCCCGTCGTCGGGGCATCTGGCCTCGTGGGCGGGGATCTGCCCGGGCAACAACTCCTCCGGCGGGAAGCGCCGTGCCGGGCGCACCCGGCACGGTTCGATGTGGCTGCGG
>JBGSWT010000072.1:0-2674 GCA_041751815.1 Pseudonocardiaceae bacterium | reverse complement strand
GGCGAGCAACCCGGTGAGCCACAGCTTGCGCATGGTGTCGTCGTCGGTGTCGAGCCACGGCTCGAGCGCCGGGCCGGCCACGGCGTGGCCGTCGACGATCCGGAGCAAGTCGATCGCCAGGGCAACTTTCCATGGGCGGTGCAGGGCACGGATGTTCGCGGTTGTGTTGATCCGTACCGGCACCGGGATGCTCAGGACTTGTGCCGCAGCTGGCACGTCGCGCGGCCGCAGCACGTGCTTGGGCGTGACGGGCCTGCCTTCGCCCACCCAGGTGGCCAGGCGATGTGCTCGGCTCAGCGCTTCGCAGTGCCGGGCCGCTGAGGTAATGGCGGTAGAGACAGCGGAGCCGGTAGGCAGGGGAGGGGAAACCACGTCGGAACCCTAGCTTCGCGGGCAGCGGGTGGTTGGGCAGGATGGCCGCTGTGGCGTCGGCGTCCAGTGACCAGAAGCTCCGTGATTTCCTCCTCGCTCAGTCCCCGGTATGGCTGACCGAACGGTTGCTCAGCGCGGCCGCGGGTGACCCGGTGCTGCTGGCTGGGCTGCAGGTGGCGGCCTCGGGCTCGGATGGTGCGCAGATCGTGCGGCAGGAGCTGGACCGGGTGATCTGGGTGGACGAGTACGTCGAGTGGGACGAGGCGCCGACCTACGTCTACGGAGTAAACCGGGCGCTGGAGTTGCTCGCGGACCTGATCCGCGACGGTCACCCGGACCAGGCGATCGAGCTGGCCGAGCACGCCATGGATCTGCTGGAGCAAGCCGTCGAACGCGTCCAGGACGACGGGGACACGCAGGGCTGCCTGGTCTGGGCACAGGAGATCCACGTGCGGGCGTGCGCGGCGAGCAACCCTGATCCGACGGCTCTGGCGAAGCGGCTGTTCACGCGGGCCACCACCGACGAATGGGGCGTCTTCGCCAACGTCGTCGCCGACTACGCCGACGTCCTGGGACCGGCGGGGGTTGCCACGCTGCGTGGCCTCATAGCCGAGGAGCTGCGGCGACTGCCCCGGTTGGTTGCCGGGGCGAGCGCCGACGCGCACCATTTCACGATTCTGGGTCTGGCCGAGCGGGCAGCCAAAGTCGATGGGGTCGACGCGGTGGTCGACGTGCTCGCCCGGGATCTGCGCTCAGCCAACCGCTTCGAGCGGATTTGCCAGGAGCTCATGGCGGCCGGACGGGTCGAACAGGCACTGGAGTGGGCGCGGCGCGGACTGGCGGAGCTCCAGGAGCGCATCGACCACGGTCTGCCTGATCTGCGGCGGCTGGCGGCATCACTGCACGCCCAGATGGGTCATCACGGTGCGGCTGTGGAATTGGCGTGGCAGGACTTCGTGGTGGTTCCTTCACTCAGCGGCTACCAGCGTTTGCGGGAATACGGGGAGTCCGACGGCAGCTGGGCGAGGTGGCGTGAACGGGCTCTCGACGAGCTGCGTAAACAACCGCCTCTCGCGACGCCGCCACCGCCCACCAAGGGATGGCCGGGGCTCAGGGGGCATTCCATTCTGGTCAACGTTCTCCTCGAGGAGGGAGATGTTCAGGCCGCGTGGGAGGCGGCGCACGACGGTGGCTGCCTGGAAGGGATGTGGTTGACCTTGGCTCAGCAGCGGGCGCAGGAGCACCCTCGGGATGCCATCCCGGTGTTCTGTCGGCAGGTCGAGGCCGCTGTGGAGGCCACCAAGCGTGATGGCTACGAGCATGCGGTGAGCCTGCTCACCGAGGTGAGTGGATGCTACGAGCGGGTAGGTGCCTCGGCAGAATTCGCTGACTACGTGCGGAGCCTGCGCGCGGCTCATCGGCGCAAGCGCAACTTCATCGCCGCGCTCGACGCCGCCCGGTTGCCCGCTTGAATGGATCACTGCGGTGAGATCACAGGTCTCGGTAAGCCTCCCGACGGTGGGCGACCCGGACGACCGTGACGAGGACCATGTCACACCAGTCCATTCGATCTCGTAACTCATCGCTCAGGCGATGCCGTACTCGGCCAGCACCTCACGGTGGGGAACACGCTGCTCAGTACTCGCCAGGGCGTCTCGCGCCGCTGCCAGGTCAGCCTCGTCCTCCGCTGCCTCAAGCTCCCGCAGATCATCGATAGAGATCACCGCAGCGACGGCCTTGCCGTGACGAGTCAACACCGTCCGTTCCTGGGCATGTTCGGCGCGTGACATGATCTCGCCAAGGTGGCTCCCGCGCCTCACTGATCGGCAATTAACTCACACCCCAAATTGTACAATCCGGGCAGGGCTGGGTCGACTTCTCCGGCAACCGCTCAGCAGAGTCGTGCTACCGGGCAAGTGCGGCTGGTGGTGTCGGCAGTCACTCGCCCTACGGATCTCAGCCCTCACTCGGTGGCTGGACGGTGGCCAGCTCCGTCCGCGAGCTGACCCCGAGCTTGGCGTACACATGGTGCAGGTGGTTGTCGACAGTGCGGACTGACAACACCAGTCGCTCGGCGATACGTTGGCTGCTGAGCCCTTGTGCCGCCAGGCCTGTGATCTCCCGCTCTCGAACGGTGAGCGGTTGTGGCAGGACCGCACGTTCGAGCCCGGGAGTGCGGCAACCCTCGCAGCGCTGCGCCAGGAGCTGGGACCGGCGGGCGGCAGCGCGGGCGCTGGCAGATCTTCCCTCCCGCTGGTAAGCGCGAGCCGCCTCCGCCGCGGCCTCGGCCGCGATCAGGAGG
>JBGSWT010000071.1:0-1693 GCA_041751815.1 Pseudonocardiaceae bacterium | reverse complement strand
GCGCGGAACTGGCGGAGCCCGTCGCGGAAGAGGGTGGACACGATGCTGGCCCGGCGGGGTTGGCCGTGCAGGAACGAGGTCGCGAAGCCCTTCGCCTGCTCGTAGGTGATGCTGGCGGGCATGGGGGGTTCATCGGGATTCACCACGACGTCCACCAGCGCCGGGCCGGGGTAGGCGAGCGCCTCGGCCACGGCGGGCTCGACCTGGGCAGGAACCTCGACGAGGATGCCTCGGCCGCCGCAGGCTTCCGCCCACGGCGCGAACCTCGCATGCTGCTCCCAGCGCACCGCGAACTCCGGGAAGCCCAGCGCCATCTGCTCCCACAGGATCTGCCCCAGCACCCCGTTGTTGCAGATGAAGACCTTGATCGGCAGGCCGTAGCGGGCGGCGGTCAGGAACTCGGCCATCAGCATGGCGAACCCGCCGTCACCGACGAACGCGATGCACTGGCGGCCGGGGTGGGCCAGCTGCGCGGCGATCGTGTAGGGCAAGCCCGGTGCCATGCTGGCGAGGTTTCCCGAGAGCATGAACTGGCGGTCGGCGCGAATGTCGAAGTGCCGCGCTGCCCAGGTCGCGATGGTTCCCGAGTCCGCCGAGAGGATCGCATCGTTGGCGGCGAGCCGATCGATCGTGCGCATCAGGTACTGCGGCTGGATCGGGCTGCGATCGCTGCCCTCCAGCGCGGTCATCCGCCCGCGCCAGTCCGCCATCGCGGTCTGGGTGTCGTCGAGGAAGCTGCGGTGACACCGGCTCCTCGAACCAGGTCACGCGGTGCTCGGCGAACCGCTCGGCCTGCGCGACGGCCTGCTTGCGGGAGTAAGCGCCGTTCGCGTCCACCATCAGCGCAACACTGTCCCCGATCGCTCGCCGGGCGGCGAGGACCCGCGCGGGATCGTCCTCCGGACAGCGCCCGATCTTCATTTTCACGCTGCGGATGCCGAGCTTCGCCCACTCCGTGAACTGCTCGGACAGCACGTCGACCGGGTAAGAGGTGAACCCGCCGCTGCCATAGACCTCGATGCTGTCGCGCACCCCACCGAGCAGGTCGAGCAGGGACACGTCGAGCAGGCGGGCCTTGAGATCCCACAGCGCGGCGTCCACCGCTGCGACGGCGCTCGCCGCGACGCCGTGTCGCCCGACGTTGCGCACCGAGCGGATCATCCGCAGCCACGACCCGCGGGTGTCCATCGCATCGGCGCCGTCGATCGCGTGAGCTAGCACGGTTCCCGCCAGACCGGCGGCACCCGCGTCCGCGTAGCTGTACCCCAGTCCTCGCTCATCGCCAGCCGCCACCTCGACGACGACGACCGTGGTGGCGTCCCACTCCAGGGTGCCGTCGGACTCGGGCCGGTCCGTGGGAATCCGGTACGCCGACACCCGTATCCGGTCGATGCGGTGGCTCGACATGATTCCACGATCCCCCAGGTGGCGTCCGCTGCCGCTTACATGTTTCGAACATCGTGTGGCGGCGACTCCTGGTCGGCAACACGCCTGCATACTGGCCATAGTCGGGCTGTGGACCGAGATCGAGGCCCAGATCGCCCGTGTCAGGGAGGACCACTTGCCCCGAGAACTCTTCGGACGCCCGTCCCGGGACAGCCCGGATCTCCTGCTGGTGCTGCGTCCCGACGGACAACCGCTGTGGGCTCAGCTGCGCGACGCGATCCGGGACGCGATCCGGACCGGGCGGCTG
>JBGSWT010000070.1:0-5343 GCA_041751815.1 Pseudonocardiaceae bacterium | reverse complement strand
AACTCGGCAAGCCGGGACCACACTGGCCTGGCCAGGCGCTCTGCCCGTGGGTCGGCGCAGATGCGCTGCCAGGCGACCTCGCTCAGCCCCAGCGGCGGTTCCGGTGCATGCCATGACTGTGAGTTTCGCGAGTCTCGCGGTGGTGAGTTTGCGGCCTGGGGACTGTGCACCGAGGGACTGGGTAACTGTGGCTTTCGCAATGGGGGCATCCGCTGCAGCGCCCCTCCCCTGGCTGTGGTGAACCCCCTTGCCGTGGGGGACCGGACCGACGTCGGGGGTGTCGGCCCGGCCCACCACTTATCGGCCGGGCCGGAGGCACCCTGTCGCCGCTGTGTCGGGAGCGGGACTAGGTTCATCCACCCGACCGAGATGCGACTCACAAGGGAGCCGCACGGCTTGGATTCTAACTAGGACCATAGCTAGGGTCAAATCCAAAGAGTAGTGAGTCGCTAACGCTCTGCTACCGGTGCGCCGCATAGGCTGGCCCTCATCGCAGGAGGGAGTAGCCGATGGCGGACCGGGGTGACCCGTCGGCGTTGCGCTGGTTGATCGGCGTCGAACTACACAACTACCGCAAGCGTGCCGGGCAGACGCTGGCAGCGGCGGCGAAGGCGCTGGGGTGCTCTCCCGGCCTCGTCGGCCACTTCGAGAAGGGTCTCTACTTTCCGCAGCCAGAGCAAATCGCGGGGCTGCTCGCCTTCTACGGTGCGCCGTTGTGGGACGTCGAACGGCTCTCATCGCTGTCCGGACGGGCCGACCAGCGGACCTGGCTGGCACCGTGGAATGACGTGATCCCGGACTGGCTGCGGACCTATGTCGGGTTGGAGGGTCTCGCGTCCTACGAGATCGCCTACTCGCCACTGGTCCTGCACGCGCTGGTCCAAACCCAGGAGTACTCGATCGGGGCCACCGCAGGCAGTGCGCGGGTCCGTCCAGACCAGGTAGCCAGACTGGTCAGCCTCCGGATGGAGCGGCAGCGCCAGCTCTTCAGCGACACCGGTCCCCTGCGGTTGACCTCAATCATCGAGGAGTCAGTGCTGGACCGGCCGATCGGCGGCGGTACAACCATGCGCAACCAGCTCGAACACCTCGTCGAGCTGTCCAAGCGGGACAATGTGGAGATTCTGGTCCTGCCCACCGCGGTCGGTCATCACGACGGGCTGGAAGGCGCCTTCACTGTGCTGCACTTCGACCAGGCGCAGTCCGTCGGATATATCGAATATTCGGATGGTGCCATCTACGTGCAAGATCAAGATCAAGTCGCGGCGTATACTCGTACGGCGGAGTCTCTACGGTCCGTGGCATTGCCGCAGCGCGAGTCTGGCCAGGCCATCTCCGCGCGGCTCACCACATTGAGTTAACTCGGAGGTTGATATGAGTAACAGAGGGTGGCGCGCCGGATGGCGGACGTCGACCCGGAGCAGCAACGGGGGTAACTGCGTCGAGATCGACTTCACTGGGGCAGGCATTGAGATGCGCGATAGCAAGGCCCGAGGCGCTGGGCCGATCATCGATTTCAGTCCAACCCAGTGGGCGGTCTTCCTGGGGGAATCGGTGCACGGGTTACCCAGCGCCAACGGTGCGGTCACCGTCATCCATCTCAATGGCACCAGGGTCCGGTCCACCGCTGGCGGGGTGACCCTGCATTTCACTCCTGGCGAGTGGGCCGCCTTCGTGGCCGGCGCCCAGGACGGCGAGTTCGACTACGCGCAGGTGGCTAGCCTGGTCGGCTGAAGCGGCACCTCATCAACGCAAGTCGCGTTAACGCAACTCGTGGCCAGGGCGGGGCGCCGGCGGCGGTTCGTCGACCACCTCGCCCTCCACAACGGCGCCCGGTGCGAAGCGCGCCGAGGTGTGATTTGTTGCCGTGTGTCCTACTGCCGAGCGCAGCATCCGTCGGCGGACCAGTGCACGGGTGGGCGGCAGGAGCAGCAGCAGACCCAGGACGTCGGACACGAAGCCCGGTAGCACGATGAACACCCCCGCTGCGGCGATCAACATCCCGTCGATCAGTTCCCGATGCGGTGGCCTGCGAGTGCGTAGCGCGTCCCGGAACGCGACCAGGGTGCGCGACCCCTCCCGGCGCAGTAGAGCGACCCCGAGCAGCGACGCGAGGATCAGCAGCCCGATGGTGGCCAGCACCCCGATCGCTTTCCCCACTGCGATCAGCACCGCCAACTCGATGATGGCGGCCACGAGCATGATCAGCAGGATCGGCATGATGCTGACGCTCCCTCGGCTCGGTTGACGGGCTCGGTTGACGGGCTCAGTTGACGCGGTACGGCGTGGGCTCTCACAGAGTTCAACGCACGACGCCGCCACTTCGCTCCCGAGACGCAACCTACCGGCACCCCCAAGCCTTGATCGCGATGGCCGGTGCCGCCGCTTCACGGCCACCTGACATCAGCGGCCGCCTGACATCCAGTGGGCCTGCCGGTGAAATTTCGGGTAACCCGTCTGGAGCGGTGCCCTTGCCCATCATCACGACACCCCTTATCGTGACCTGAGTTACAGGCATGACGACCAGCAGTTTCATGCACGACCAGCCCAGAGTCGGGGAGGTGTGCGGCGTGTCCGGGCCACCAGCCGGAACCGCCACCGCCGCGGAATTGTTCGAGCGGCGGGTACTACCCTTATATCAACTTGCGGATGATGCCGGCGCGATCGCCACTGCATGTCATGCCATGGCTGTTCGCTTCCACCTTGGCGGCACCCTGGTGGTCTTCGGCAACGGAGCTGCCAGCACCGATGCGCAGCACGTCGCAGTCGAGTTCGTCCACCCGGTCATCATGGGCAAGCGCGCGCTGCCGGCGATCTCGCTGACCGCCGATGTCGCGACCGTCACCGGCATTGCAGGCCTGGAGGGTTTCGACGAGATCTTCGCCCACCAGCTGCGCCATCTGGCCACCGCGCGGGACATCGCACTGGGGATCTCCACCGATGGCAACTGCGACAACGTCGTGCGCGGCCTGTCCGCCGCCCGGGAGCTGGGCATGCTCACGATCGCGCTCACCGGCGGTGACGGCGGCCAGATTGCCGCACAGCAGGCCGCCGACCACATTGTGGTAGCCCGCTCCGATGAGCCACGAGTGATCAAGGAAGTGCACGTCACGAGCTATCACGTCCTGTGGGAGCTGGTGCACGTGTTCTTTCAGCATCCCAGCCTGCTGGAGCCGGGGGCGGTCGCATGACTATTCCGGAATGTCACGGCGACGTCTGCATCACGTGCTCGGACGAGGCTGTCGCGGTCCGCATCGTCGAATTGCTCGCCGACGAGCTGGCTGTGGTAGACACCGGGTCCGGTATGGAGGAAGTGAGTGTTGCGTTGGTGTCGGCGGGGGTCGGAGACGAGATCCTCGTGCACGCCAAGGAAGCGATCGCGGTCCTGAGGCAGCCTGAAGGAGTTACCGAAGGGGTCCTGGAATGAGTCCCGGGACCAACGGCCACGGTCACACCGAACACGGTGACACCGAACTGCACGGCCACACCGAACCAGAGCCCCAGTCAGCTGCCCAGGCCGCTGCTGAGTCGCGGTCCGGGGATCTTGCATCCCTGTACCCGTTCCTGTACTCGCATCCTGACCACCCCGGCGCGGACAACCCCGAGACTCCGGACCTCGAGGCGGTCTTGACCGAACTGCGCCGTTCGACGGTGGACAAGGTGCATCAGATCGTGGCGCTACGGCGCGAGGTCCTCAGCCGCGATGGCGAGCGGCTGGCGGCGTGTGCCTCGGCAATGGCGGCGTCGTTCCGCACCGGCGGGCGACTGTTCGCTATCGGCAACGGGGGAAGCTGCACTGACGCAGCTGACCTGGCGAGCCTATTTCTGTACCCGGGTCCGGGACGGCGGGCATTGCCCGCCTTCGCGCTCGCCGGGGACATTGCAGTACTGACGGCGCTGTCGAACGACGTCTCATTCGACGTCGTCTTCGCCCGTCAGATCGCGGCATTTGGGCGGCGCGGTGACGTCGTCGTTGGGCTGTCCACGTCGGGCAACTCCGCCAATCTCGTGCGCGCCTTCGACGAGGCGAGCAGGCGTGGCCTGCTTACCGTCGGTCTGGCGGGTTACGACGGTGGGGCGATGGCCGAACTGGGCAGCATCGACCATCTGTTCGTGGTTCCTTCTGACTCCGTGCATCGGATCCAGGAGGCGCAGACCACGATCTACCACACGCTGTGGGAGCTCACGAGTGACGAGCTCGCCGCGGAGAAGCGACATCCGGAACGAGTGAGCGACCGGAGGTCGCTCGTGGAGTAGGGGATCATGACTAGTCCAACTGCACAAGCCACTCCCACCACGCAAGAAGAAGAGGCTCCGATCCACATTTTGTGGATCAACTGTGGTCTCTCCTGTGACGGGGACTCGGTTGCGCTGACTGCGGCAACCCAGCCCAGCATCGAGGAGATCGCATTGGGGGCTCTCCCGGGGCTGCCCAAGATCGCGGTGCACTGGCCGCTGATCGACTTCGAATGCGGCCCGGAACAGGGTGCCGATAACTTCATCGAATGGTTCTGGAAGGCCGACCGGGGCGAGCTGGAGCCTTTCGTGCTCGTCATCGAGGGCTCTATCCCGAATGAGTCGATCAACGGGGAGGGTTACTTCACCGGTTTCGGGCGACACCCCGACACCAACCAGCCGGTCACCGTCAACGAGTGGCTGGACAAGCTGGCGCCCAAGGCGACGATCGTGCTCGCAGTCGGCACCTGCGCCACCTACGGCGGTATCCACGGTATGGCGGGGAACCCGACCGGTGCCATGGGTGTGCCGGACTACCTGGGCTGGGACTGGAAGTCCAAGGCCGGGATCCCGATCGTCTGCGTGCCTGGCTGCCCGGTTCACCCGGACAACCTGTCCGAGACGATCCTGTACCTGCTCTACCAGGCCGCCGGTCAGGCTCCGATGATCCCGTTGGACGAGCACCTGCGTCCGCAGTGGCTGTTCGGTGCCACCGTGCACGAGGGCTGTGACCGGGCCGGCTACTACGAGCAGGGCGAGTTCGCCAAGACTTACGACTCACCGAAGTGCTTGGTCAAGCTGGGTTGCTGGGGTCCGGTAGTGAAGTGCAACGTGCCCAAGCGGGGCTGGATCAATGGTGTGGGTGGTTGCCCGAACGTGGGTGGCATCTGCATCGGCTGCACCATGCCTGGCTTCCCGGACAAGTTCATGCCGTTCATGGACGCCCCTCCGGGCTCTCTGGTGTCGGGGACCGCGAGCATGGCCTACGGCTCGGTCATCCGGTCGCTGCGCAATATCACGATGAAGAAGACCGACACCGAGCCCAAGTGGCGCAAGAAGGGCCGCACGCTCGAAACCGGCTACAAGCCGTCCTGGTGACCGCCGACC
>JBGSWT010000069.1:0-4894 GCA_041751815.1 Pseudonocardiaceae bacterium | reverse complement strand
CCCTCGGCGGCTGGGGCGAGACCGCACTGCCCTTACCCGACGGCTCCTGGACCGACGCATTCACCGGCTTCTCAGCGTCGGGTCGGGTGCCGCTGGTCGGCCTGCTCGCCCGCTACCCCGTCGCCCTGCTGCTCGCCGACTGACCGATCACTCGGCGCCCGGCGGCCCTTGATCACCGTCTGTGTGCCGCCGGCGACCTCGCATGTCGTCGTTGGCACACAAACCGCGATCACGCCGGGCCCGTCGCTGCGGTCATGACCAGACAAGGCCGCACCACCCTGACAAGATCGGTGCCTATGGACTTCACCGTGTGGGCCCCGCAACGACAGCGGGTAGGGGTCGTCGTGGACGGCGTCGAGCACGAACTGGTCCGAACGCCGGACGGCTGGTGGGGCGTGGACCTCGACGGCGCCGGGCCAGGCTCCGACTACGCATTCCGGCTGGACGACGAGGACACCGCGCTACCCGATCCCCGATCGCGATGGCAGCCCAACGGGGTGCACGCGGCGTCCCGGGTCTATGACCACCGCGCCTTCACCTGGACCGATCAGGGCTGGACCGGCCGGGCGCTGCCCGGCAGTGTGCTCTACGAGCTGCATATCGGGACGTTCACTCCGGGCGGCAACTTCGACTCCGCGATCGAGCGCCTCAACCATCTCGTGGGGCTGGGCGTCGATCTCGTTGAAGTGATGCCGGTCAACGCCGTCGACGGTCCGCGCAACTGGGGCTACGACGGGGTGGACTGGTACGCCGTCACCGAGAATTATGGCGGACCCAACGCCTTCAAGCGCTTCGTGGACGCCTGCCACGCCCGCGGGCTGGGCGTGGTGCTCGATGTCGTACACAACCACCTCGGCCCGTCCGGCGCCTACCTGGAACGCTTCGGCCCCTATTTCGCCGGGAGCAACATCTGGGGTCCGTCGCTGAACCTCGATGGACCGCATTCCGACGAGGTGCGCCGCTACGTCATCGACAATGCGCTGGAATGGCTGCGCGACTATCACCTGGACGGGCTGCGGCTGGACGCCGTGCACGCCCTGCGCGATACCCGAGCCACCCACGTGTTGGAGGAGCTGGCCGCTGAGGTGGGCACCCTGGCCAGCCATCTGAGACGGCCGCTGTCACTGATCGCCGAGTCCGACCTCAACGATCCACGGCTGATCACCCCCCGCATCGCCGGCGGCTACGGGCTGACCGCGCAATGGGACGACGATATCCACCACTGCCTGCATGCCACCCTGACCGGGGAGCACCAGGGTTACTACGCCGACTTCGGCGCGCTGCCCGACCTCGCCCGCACCCTTCGCGGCGCGTTCTTTCATGATGGGCGCTGGTCCCAGTTCCGGCAGCGCAGCCACGGCCGTCCAGTGGACACCGCACAGCTGCCCGGCTGGAAGTTCCTCGCCTACCTGCAGAACCACGATCAAGTGGGGAACCGCGCCACCGGCGACCGGATCTCGGCCACCCTGTCCCCCGGCATGCTGGCCTGTGGTGCTGCGCTGGTGCTGTGCTCTCCCTACACACCGATGATCTTCATGGGCGAGGAGTGGGGCGCGGGCACCCCGTTCCAGTTCTTCTCCTTCATGCCCGACCCGGAGCTGCGCGACGCCATCCGCCGCGGCCGCTACGCCGAGTTCTCCCAACACGGGTGGGATGACGTCGACGTGCCCGACCCGAACGACGAACAGACTTTCTTGCGCTCCCGGCTGGACTGGTCCGAACTCGACACCGAACCCCATGCGACGTTGCTGCGGCTCTACCGGAAGCTGATCGCGCTGCGCAAACGCTGCCCAGAGCTTTCTGACCCGAGGTTGGACCGGCTCACCGTCGACGTGGACGCCGACGCCCGCACGCTGGTGCTACACCGTGGTGCACTCCGCGTGGCGGTGAACCTGAGCGGACAGCCGATCACCGTAGCGCTGGACGGCCGGCCCATCCAGGTTCTTCTCGCATCTGGGGAAGCCACCACCGCACCAGACAACGTACGGCTCAGCGGCGAGTCCTTCGCCGTGGTAGCGCTGTGACGTTGCGCCAGCGACGCTGTGCGGGCGACGCTGTGAGGGCGACGTTGCGCCGGCGACGTTGTGCTGGCGGCTTAACGGAACAGCTTGCGCAACAACGCCAGCACGAGGATCCCACCGACGCCCATCAGCGCATAACGCACTCTCGGGTCGGCCATGGTGGTCTCCACCTGCTCCTTGCCGGCCTCGATCGCCCGGCGGGGATCCGCCCGGGTAGTGAGCTCATCCAGCGTCGCGGCCAACGCGTCACGGGCCTGCTCGATGTCGCGTTCGATGGTGTCGGCGTCCCGGGCCATAAGTCCTCCTCGCGCGAGTGTGCGGGACACCGTAGGCCACGGGGTCACCAGGTCGTGAAGCCACCCCATCCGGGCGGTACCGTGCGACCTCGTGACCGACAACGTCCGGCTGTCCCCCGGTGACCACGCTCCCGACTTCACCCTGCCTGACGCCGACGGTAAGCCCATCTCGCTGTCGGACTACCGCGGTCAGTCCGTGGTGGTGTACTTCTACCCGGCCGCGGGCACCCCCGGCTGCACCAAGCAAGCCTGTGACTTCCGCGACAACCTCGCCGAGCTGGACACGGCAGGTTTCGCGGTGCTGGGCATCTCGCCGGACCAGCCGGTGAAGCTGGCGAAGTTCCGCGACGCACAGAGCGTGCACTTCCCGCTGCTGTCCGATCCGGACCGCTCGGTGCTCACTGCCTACGGCGCCTACGGCGAGAAGCAGCTGTACGGCAAGACGGTCACCGGCGTGATCCGGTCCACCTTCGTGATCGACCCGCAGGGCCGCATCGACAAGGCGCTGTACAACGTCCGCGCCACCGGTCAGGTCGCCAAGCTCCGCAAGGAGCTCGGCATCTGAGCGATACCCTGCAACTCAGCGCGCTCCCGACGCCCCGGGAGGTCCCGCAAAGCCGGCGTAGCCCAATGGCAGAGGCCCGGGTCTTAGGAACCCGCCAGTGTGGGTTCGAATCCCACCGCCGGCACAGCAACTACAGAGCGCACCGCCCGTTGCCGCCTTCTCACCGTACGCGGGAAGCGGCGGAATGGCCCGCAATCCTGCAAGACGACCAAGGTCATGTTCCCAGTTGCAGCGCGGGTAATCCTGCGGTCCGGTTCCCGTTAGGCCGTGTCCCGGGATTACGGACGGGTCGCTAGCCGGGACTTGCGTGCCCTTGGCTCCCCGAACCCAACACCAGAGCTGTGCGGTCGACATAGAACAGCACTGCTGTTGAGTTGGGGAACCCGAGAGTGAGGGTCGAGCTTGAAGATTCGCGGGACACACCGTAGTCCCGCCGAACCGGAATCGATGCGCACCACGAGCGGCACGGTGCCGGCTACAGATCCCGACCAGGTGTACCGGGTGGCGCGGTGTGCTCGGCGTGCACCGCACGCAGGGTGCGGATGGCCTGCACCGCGTGCCGACCGTCGGCGGCCTGGATCGCCATCACCGCGATGTACTCGTCGTCGGGCAGTTCGAGGCGGGCCCATGGGGCACCGTCGGGGAAAGACACCCACAGCACCAGCGTCCAGGGCAGCGTGCGGGACCCGAGGAGGTTGCGTACCTCCACCCCCTCGGCACCGGCACGCACCCGGGGCCGGGCGAACAGCAAAGCCGCACCGGCAAGCAATAGCCCCAGCAGCACCATGGCCACCTGGTCGGAGAGCCGGAAGTAGACGCCGGTGGGTGTTTGCCGCAGCAGCACCGCGATCACGGTGAACACCACAATCAGCAACGCGGCGGCGGCGACCGCGACGCGGCGGGCCTTGCGCGGCCGGGTCTCGAAGAGCACATCGGCGGGCATCACACCGCCTCTGCTGTGCACAAGAGCGCGACACACCGGGCATGGGGCGCGGACACACCGGGGAGGGGGGCGGTGCTGGGGAGGGGAGTCATGGTGTGCTCCGCGAGGATCGGCGCAACCGGCGTAGCACCAGGGCGGTCTCCAGGGCGGCGACGCAGGCCTGGAAGCCCTTGTCCTCTGACGAGCAGGGCAGCCCGCAACGGTCCAGGGCCTGGTCCTCGGTGTCGCAGGTGAGCACTCCGTTGCCTACCGCGGTTCCCTCGTCCAGCGCGACCCTGGTGAGCCCGGCAGTGACCGCGTCGCAGACGTACTCGAAGTGCGGAGTCCCACCCCGGATCACCACTCCCAACGCGACCACGGCGTCGTGGTGGCGGGCTAGTTCCTGGCACACCACGGGAAGCTCGACGGCGCCTGGCACCCGCACCACGGTCGGCTCGGCGATCCCGGCCTCGGCCGCGGCGGTGCACGCTCGGTCCAGCAATGCGGTGGTGACACGTCGGTGCCAGCGAGTTGCGGCGATACCCAGTCGCAGATCGCCGCAGCCGTCGGGCACGGTGAGTGCGGGCTGGCCCTGGCCACTCATGCCAGCACCCCGCCCGGCCCTTCGAGACCGGTGAGGTCGTGGCCCATGCGGTCGCGCTTGGTACGCAGGTAACGCAGGTTTTCCGGATTGGGCCGGACCGGCAGCGCCACCCGGTCCAGGATCTCCAGGCCGTAGCCTTCCAGTGCGGTCCGCTTGGTGGGGTTGTTGGTGAGCAGGCGCATCGAGCGCACTCCGAGATCCACCAGGATCTGCGCTCCGGTGCCGTAATCACGAGCGTCAGCGGGCATGCCGAGCGCGAGGTTGGCGTCCACGGTGTCCGCACCGGCCTCCTGCAGTTGGTAGGCCTGCAACTTGTGCATGAGCCCGATGCCGCGGCCCTCGTGCCCGCGGATGTAGACCACCACGCCGCGACCCTCGGCGGCGACCGCGGCCAGCGCGGCGTCGAGCTGGGTGCCGCAGTCGCAGCGCAGTGAGCCGAAGATGTCGCCGGTGAGGCATTCCGAGTGCATCCGCACCAGCACGTCG
>JBGSWT010000068.1:0-3587 GCA_041751815.1 Pseudonocardiaceae bacterium | reverse complement strand
CGCGCTCGCGTGGACGTCGCGCTGCCCGCCGACGTCCCGGTCGCCGAGCTCGTGCCGATGGTGCTGGGATGGCGAGTTCAAGCGGTCAGGACGACAGGCTCCTGATATCATATCGGACAATGTCGAGCGATTGACAGGGTGGGTGGACGGACGAGAATTACTGCGATTCGAGACGCGGGAGATCATTTTCCATAAGCTGAGTCGAGTTCATAAACTTCACATTGCTTTCTTCCCGCGACTCAGAGCCAACCTACACCGAATGCGACAAGAGTCCACTAGTCCGACTTCCTGACACCACCTTTTTTCTCGCGTAGCATCCTGCGCACTGCCTTGATGACGTCGTCGATACCGTGATCGTGCAGTTGGAGGGGCACCTCACTCTCATCATCGCGGTTGACGATGCCGACCACAACCCCAGCCGAATGTCCCGACGCGACAATAATTTGGAAGTCACGCGTCATTGATTTTTCGAATCTGAAAGTATTGTCGTTTTTTCCTTCATCCTTGCCGGCTTTCCGTCTAAGCAGCTCAGAGCCGAACTCGGCACCCGGCTCCGACTTGATCGTGACGGCGACGACATCGTTGTACATGTATTCTTGCGTCTCCTCCTGAAAAATCCCACCAGTGAGAAAGTCGATCACGCCAAGGTAGATCGCAAAGTGGTAACTTGTCGGGTAGATCGCCATGATCTGGTAGCGGGAGAAACGCAAAACATCATCAAGACCGAAAGCTGCATCGAACGGCTTCTGCGGCCCGAACAGAAGCAGCGGTCTCCGATCACCTCGGTTGAGATGTGGGTTGCCTCGATCCAGACTCGCGATCGGATCATATTCTGAGTCTACCAACTCCAGGTCATCGAAGGTGACGCCAAGCATCTTTCTTGCCCGCTCCTCGATGTTCGCAAGATCACTCGCCAGCACCCGGTCCATCTCCACGTCGGAAGGCTTGGGCTCGGCAGCGCGGTATTCTTTGTTGTAGGCAAGTTTCGCGGAGACGGACTTAAAGGCGCCGTACCCGCTTGCTGCGAGGAGTACCAGCCCGAAAAGACCCGCACTGTTACTGATGGCGGCAAAGGAGATCATGATGGCGATAGTCGACGCGACCACACCGAGTATGATCAGTAAATTTCTGTTCCGCGACGGAGTTCTGCGGAAGTACTTTCCCAGCCTCTCCTTCCGTAGTTGCGCGGCTTTGTCCTGCTCCGTCTGCACCGGTCTCATCGAGCTCTCCTGTTCAGTTCACGCCAAGTTCGGGCCTCACGAGCCGGCACGTGTCTGGTAATTTCGCGGCAACGCGCCACCGTCACCTCACCGATCAACGCTCGCAACTCTGGCGTCACAACGTCCCACTTGTGCCAGCTTAGGCCGTAGTCTTCGTTGACAAGGGTCCTGAGTGCCCGAGCCTCCGGAAGATTACCCGCACGCTCAAGACGGGCCAGGACTTTCCGCAAGGCGTCCGCCGAGTGCTGGTTCGGTCGGTAACCGCCCAACAGTGCCAGTGCTCGATAGTAGTGCAGCACCTGGTCGTCAGGATGATCGACGACCGCCGCCTCGAGATGCCGAACAGCCGTATCGTAGTCACCATCCTCGAGCGCGCGCAGACCGTGCGCACGATGATCAGGACGTGGCGGAGCTGCATTGTAAACATCGGCCTGGATGATCTGCTCAGCGTATAGGTCCCGATTGTGGTAGTCAGTCACGGCTACGTCCCGGAGATGGTTGAGATGATGCTGTCGGCCGACCTGACGATCCCAGCGGCCGAGCTCAGACCAGCAGCTAAGGACGTGAGGTTACGCAGTGCAGCAACGACCCGGCCCGGCTGAGGTTCCGGTTCAACTGCGGCCACCTCTGCGGAAGCTACCTCGAGCCTGGCCCGTTCTGCGACGTCGACAGGCAACCGACCATCTTGTCCGGCAGTCTCGACGTCAGCGCGTAGTGTCGCAAGCAAGTCAACGACTAACGCACCTTTGGAGGGGGGGTAGGCGTATACCACGTCGCCTTGGTACACGCTGTGAGCGTTGATCGATTTGTTCTTGAAGTTTGCCATTCACACCTCCACTGACATCGTGGGCCGCGGCATAGCAGTTACGCCACCATCTGGCAACCGCGAGAAGAGTAGCAGTACTGCTCGAAGCCCCCGTGCATGAGTGCTCAATCGTACTACCCCAGTCGCTCGCTGGCGCGGCGTGGACGGTGTCAACCCCGCCCGGTTGAAGGGACGCCACGATCAGGTGAACCACTCCAGATTGGAGACACCTTGGTGTGTCAACCGATCGAGGCGATCGCACAGGTCCGGGCACACTGCGTGGCGTGCGAGGCTTCCCTCCGCGTCAAGGACACCTTCTGCGTCGCACGCGATGACGCTGCGCGTCGCCCTCGGCCAAGAGTCTCTTGGGCCCCACCGGGCAGAACTACGAGCAGGTCACCCCTGAAGCAGGTCGCCCCTGAAGTCGCCATGGATCTTGGGTCCACCCGTGGCCGGCGCGGTCCGCAAGTCCAACGACGAACAGCAGCGACGCCGAGCGTCCGTCAGCTCGAAACGCTCGGCCTGACCGTCACTGTCACCCCGAAGGGAGACGCCGACACGGCTTGAGCGGCCAGGGTGCGGGATTTTCGGAGCCGGAGCGGGGCCGGTCAACCCCCTCGTTCTTGCTTCTGATCTTTCTTTTTGGATTCCTTCGCCTGCTCCGCGCCGCGTTGAGGTGGGCGACGGGGTCACGGATCACCCGGAGGGCGACCGCGTCAGCGGCCGCACGTCCGTGACGTCGTCGCTGATCGGCACATGCTGTTCAGGCCGTCGGATCAGAAGGGTGCTGGCGGCTCCGGCGGATCGGCTGTGTGGGTGTGGTGCTGCTCCAGTGCCGGGTGTCCCGGCTGGTCGACAGGCCCCTTGTGGGGGATGTCGGTCATCTTTTCGCCGCTCGTGGTGGCGCCATGGTGCGCTGCGACAGGCTCGCGATGGACGAGATCAATCAAAGGGGCGACCATGCCGGCCCGGTTCACCGGGTCTCGGGGGTCATGACCTGCACGATCTGCGCCCACCGTGAGTACGGGCTGCTCATCCCACCTGCGTGCGGGTGTGTAGGCAGCAGATGTAGTGATCACGCAGGCCGTAGAACACCCACACGATCAGCTCACGGGCAGCGGCGACGACGTCGATGGTGATGCGGCCTCGTCGCTGTCCGACCCGATCGTGTGTCTGCCCGAGCTGGGTGCGGCCGGGCACGCGTTGCACCGCTCGACCGCGGCCCATCCCACCAGCGTTGAGCCCTGCGTGGTGACCCGGCCGCGGTGCACCCTGGTATCGGGACTCGTGATGGTCGGGGTCAGCCCGGCCTATGAGGCCAGCTGCCCGGCCCGGGCGAAACAGGTGATGTCGCCGATCTCGGCGACGAACACCGCCCCCAGCAGCGGCCCGACCCGAGAATCTGTTGGATCGTGATATGGCCGGGATCGGTGCACAGCCGGGCGGTGACAACCGGGCGACGGTGTCGATCTCGACGTCCAGCGCGGTGATCACCCGTAGCAGCGGGGCGACCCGGGACCGGGACTCGACCGCAGCGCGGTGCCGGCCAGCAGCCGCTGCCC
>JBGSWT010000067.1:0-14696 GCA_041751815.1 Pseudonocardiaceae bacterium | reverse complement strand
GGTGCGACGGGTGTGGCCGGCCCTGTTGGACGCGGTGCGCGAGCAGAGCCGGACCACCCAGGTGCTGCTCAGCAATGCCACCGCGAGCGCGGTGCAGGGCTCCGCCCTGGTTTTGAACCTGCCTAACGCCCCGCTGGCCCGCCGGCTGGGTGAGGAGCGCAACGTGGAGCTGATCAAGGCAGCGCTGCGCACCGTGCTGGGGGTCGACTGGCAGGTGCGCTGCGAGCATGTCGGCGGCGACTCAGGTATCTCCAGCGCTCAGGTACAGCCCCAGAAGCAGGCCCAGCGGACCCGTCCACCGGAGCGTCCCGCCAGCCGTCGTCCGGCGGCGCAGGAACCGGACGACGGTGTCCCCCCACCTCCGGAACCACCGGTGGATGACGACGAGGCGATGCTCGCCGAGGCCGCGGGCCTGAGCCGAGAGCATGCCACTCGTCAGGACCCGGAGGAGGTCGCGCTGGCGTTGCTCGCCGAGCAACTCGGCGCTCGGCGCATCGATGAAGGCTAATGGCGCCTTCGGCGCAACACGAGGACGGCCATCTCGCTTCGACCTCATCCCACAGCGTGCATGGTACGAACTGGGTACGGGCGCTGCTGCACTCGGTCTATGACCAGCCCGACGCCGGCGGGGTGCACGCCCAGTTCGACCGGATCCTCGATGCCCTGCTCGACAAGCTGCCCAAGGTGACTGAGCACCTCGAGACCGCCCGCGCGGACCTGCTGGCGTTCACTGCGTTTCTCAAAGAGGTGTGGCGGCAGGTGTGGTCTAACAATCCCAGCGAGCGCCTGAACAGAGAAATCCGCCGCCGAACCGACGTCGTCGGGATCTTCCCCGACCGCGACGCCCTGATCTGCCTGGTCGGGGCGGTACTGGCCGAGCAGCACGACGAATGGATCGAAGGCCGCCGCTACCTCAGCCTCGACGTGCTCGCCCGAGCACGCCTGACCACCGTGCCCGACCCCGCCACAACCACCAACCAGGAGGTGCCCACCAACGACATCCCGGCGCTCAGCGCCTGAACCGAAACAAGAAGATCACGCATCAGCCGCGACACACCACGTCCGGGGACTTGACCCGGTGAGCTCATCGGCATGTCGTTCGTCCATCGTCTATTGCCCCCGCTCGCCCGGCTTGGGCTCATGGGGGACTCGGTGCCGACGCGGTGGGCAGCAGGTCCTGGTCTGGAGCCTGCTTCTCGTGCTCGTTGCCGTCGTCTTTGCCGATGGTTTCGTCCTTCAACCGTGAGTTTCACGATCCGGTCTGCCAGGTCAACACCTCGTTGAGCACGGTGAGGGCGCTGCCGTGGATCCGGCGCTCCACCAGTCCCTCGCCGGGAATGATCAGCGACGAGGTCCGCTTTCTCCAGGCGAAGCAGTCGCGACTGAATCCCTCGATGTGGATCGCGTCCACCCAGTCACCGGTCACCCGGTTCCCCACCAGCGCCCCGTCCTCTCCCGGGGAGCCACGCTGAAACTGGAAGCCACGCAGCTTGAGATGGTCGAGCAGTCGCATCGCGATCACCAGATCCGGGCTACCAGTGTGCACCGGGCGCCACTTCTATTCTCCGGCCGCTCAATACCACGTGTTTGGCCTGCCCGGTGTGCGGCGTGTGGTCGTCGAGTGGAGCACAGCGGGACCGGAGGCGCTCGGGGTGCTCTCCGACCCCGCCGTGGTCGGGGTCCGGCCGTACCGCCGGAGAAGCGTCCGGATCAATGGCGGGGACCGCGCGAGTTGTGCCGAACCTATCGGGCCGTCCTCCGGTACCTTGTGCGCGCGCAGGGCGGTCGTTCAGCTCGCTGGCGAGGTGGCGTAGCACCACATCGTCGGGCTGGCGCAACCAGAAACTCGCCTCGACATGGATGCGGCACTTGCGGCGGCGTTGCCCCAGCGCTGCACCCGAACGGCGACACGAACGGCACCGGCCCCGCCGGTCCACCGAGTGATCACAGAGCAGCAGGTACAACACGACACAGGCCCGGCACCGAATCGAGCCGGTCCCGCCTCCATCAAGGGATTCCGACTCCACCGTGTCCCATAGATAGCAGCACAGTGCCTCGGTCATCGGACGATGGATGGCCTGCGGCGCGCTCAGGCTCATGTTGGTCTCGGTGTGCAGCCGCCCACACGGTTTTCCGTGTTGTTACCCCCGGCGGTTCGCCCCGCTGATCTCGGCGTGTGCATGCGTCTCACCCTGGGGGAGAACCTGTTGCGTGGGGAGTGGCCACACTAGTGGCCGCACCGGTCAGGAACGTTCAATCTCCGTCATCAGCATTCGAAGGGTCAGGGAGTGCTTGTCCATCGGTAGCGCGTCGAGTGCTGCGCGGGCGTAGGCCGTTCCGCCGTCCCGATCTCCAGCGCGGACGAGCATCAGGCCCCGGTGCATCTCCAGATGAGTACGGAACCGGGGCAGTGACTCCGGCAGAGTTCGAGCCGCCTCATCCTGAGCCTGTAAAGCCAGGTGCTCCTCACCCAACCGCGCGGCCATCAGCGAAATGAACACGTTGAACCGCCACCACGGCACCGCATAGTCAGATGCGGTGTCGTCGGACCCTGCGGCGTCGAACACCCTGCGCCCCTCACCCAACAGTCTCATCGCGGTGCCGGAGTCACCGCGGACTGCTGCGACGTGTGCCTTGCCCATGACGGCGTTGAGCCGACCGAGCGACGGCCGCTTGTCGAGGGCGATGGCCTGTTCGGCCAACTGGTCGGCGGCGTCGAGGGAAGCGCCTTCGTAGCCCAGTGCGATGGTCGCCCGTCCGCGCACCCAGACCCGGGTGACCTTGTCCCCGGATCGGTCAGCGAACGTGGCTGCGTGTCGGTACCAGGTGAGGGCTTTGGTGCCGTCGGTGCCAGGAAAAGTCTTCCCGTACAGCGTCGCCAACTTCGCGCCGACAGCCCATAGACACGGGGTGTCGAGTTGCTGCTGAAGGACGACGAGGTCGGCAGCGAGGCGTTTCTGTATCTCACCTGCGCCTGAGGTCATGTAGTCGCGACCGTAGGTGTCGACCGCCTGGCCCCAGTCATCTGTAGTGGGATAGCCGCCGTGGAGCGCGGCCGCGAAGCCGTGTTCAATCAGATCGGAGGCGACCAGGCGCGCGATGCTCACGCCGACGATGTCGGTGAGAAAATGGCGACGATCCACGCCGGTCTGCTCCAGGATCTCGATGGGAACTTGGAGAACGGTGGCAAGGTGGTACAGCCACCACCGGCCGGGGACGCGCTTGCCGGTCTCCCAGCGGGAGACGTTCTCCCGAGTCACGGTCTCATGGTTCGCGGCCTTGCACAGCGCAGTGGCGAGCCGGGACTGTGACCAGCCTAACGATTGTCGCAGCTCCCGGATGACAGCACCGAGCATGACTGCCTGAGCGTCTGACCCGCTCCCGTCACTGACGGGCATAGGACACCTGCCTCTCCGTAACCTGGCGCATTGGTACGTACACCGGACGGCCCGCAAGAGTGCACCTATGCCGCATCTCTCCGAGGGCACCCTGCATGCGCCCGTGAGTGGCGATACGACTGTAGCTGAACCTCGTATTACCCTCCGTGACGCCGAGCAAGTCGGGGCTCGGCGCATCGACTCGTGAGTGGCCTGGTGCTGTCTTGAGCCGCCATGTGCAGCCCGTCAGGCTGAAGATCGAGAATGCGTGTCGCACCTCCCTCGGCTGGGGGGATTCGGGCATGTAAGCGGTGACTCGCCAGCCCACCAAACGGAACCTGCCGCCCGTGCTGGAGCGTGTCCCGATGCGGAAGGCAGTGCCTGCGGACGAGCGCTCTGGCTGCCTACCGATATCGTGAGCAGCATGATGGGCGACAGCATGTGGGCCAGCGGGCGGAGCAGCCCTGATGTGGACTCACTGGCTCGCGAGGACGCTCTCGACGTCCTGCGGGACGCCCGGGCATGGCAGTTAACGGCTGGCCGCTGGAAGGTGGTCGCGCAAACTGTGGATGCACTTGGTGCCGCCTTGGTGGTCGGCGACACTGCGGCATTTCGGGAAGCGGTCGGCGAGCTGGAGCGGGTTGGCCCGATCCGGGCGAAGAGATTCGGAGAAGAGCCGACGGTGTCCGCTCCGGACGAACTGGTGCGGGAGCGGATCAGCGAGCTGATTGACTCGCTGGAAGACTCGCGCTCCATCGGCCGGCGGGCAGCAGATGACGACGCCCGCCCTCGGGAGTAGCGCTCTCGTCGTCCATCTGTTCGTCGCTGTCGATGGGATGCACCGGGACGCCGACCACGAGTACCTGCGCAAGGTCTGGCGAGCGTGCGATACCGAACTGGGTATGACCGAATCGATCGCAGTGACCAAACCGCCGGTGAAATCGCTGGCGGGATGGGATGAGCCGGCCGGGCCATCCGGAGTAATCGACGCACGGACTCGGCCGGGATCGGGAGTGCACCAGGCGGTGTTACGTCGCGAGCATGACACCTTGTGCCTGACAGTGATGCGGGAGCCCGCGCCTGAGGATGGCGTGAGCTGGGCGGAGCTCAACCGGCAATGGGAGACAGCCATGGGCGAGCCACCCACCGGGGTGATCGGCGTTGCCCGGTTGTTTCTGGCGCGGCTGGTGGACCCGGCAGCCACACCAACGCCGGACGCAGCACTGGCCGAAGCAGTGCTGGCGGAATGTCCGGCCCACGTTGTGGCCGGCACGTGGTGGCAGCGGGGAGTCGGGGTTGCTGAGGGCTTCGCAGTGTGGGAGGCCTCAGCCCGGGACGATGACCGGGTGGAGCGGCGGATCGTGGTAGTGGCGGCCGCAGGCTGCGATATCGAATTGAGTGCATGGACCTGGACTCGCGGTGACCAGAAGATGGCGCCGTTCGCGAAGTACCTGCTGCACGCGGCGAAACTGCGTTACCAGCTGCGGGTGTGGGGCGACGGGCAGGGCTTCCGGCAGCTCCGGCGGGAGACCGACGACACCGTGCGGACGCTGCTGAGCACGGTCCTGACCTCAGCGCAGCGCCAGCGATCCCCCAGTCAGGCGGAACTGCTCGACGCTTCTGTGCGACTGGTTTCGTTGCAGGCAGGGGAGCTGGGTCTGGTGCAGCGGGCGAGCAGTCTGCGAGAGATGCGTCGTACCGTCGACATTGCGGCGTCCAACTTAGCGGCCCTCACCGGGGACACCCAGGTGAAGGGCTTGTTCGTCGACGACCGAGCATTGGCCGGGTGGTTCGCACAGCAGCTGGATGATGACGCCACCTATCTGGAGGCGGCACAGGAGCGCGCTAGGGCGGTCGGCGGGTTGACCGACCAGCTGGTGCAGCGGGGCGGCAACAGCGGCAGGAGCGATTCAACCTGGGGCTGACCGCGATCATCGGCGCGATCGGGATAAGTCTCGCAACGATTCAGTTACTGAACTACACGGTGCCGCTGCCAGGGCCGGTCAAGCCAGCCGTCGTCACCACGCTGGTCGCGCTGGCATTGTTCGTGTTCCTGGCGGTGCTGCGGTTGGCGGTCCCGGATCGGCGCTGGTCACTGCCGCTCGCGCAGACTGGATTCGGCCTCATCACTGCCGCGCTGACCTGGGTCGGGATCTCCGCAATCGTGAGCGCCAGCGTCTCACCCGGCTGGACCTGGGCGGGCAGCAGTGCCGGTTTCCTGGTCGGGATCACCGCTGCAGCCGTCGCCCGGCGGTTGCGGCGCTGATCGCTCGGTGGCAGCACAGTATTGACCAGTGGATCGCCGCATCCCCCAGGTGACGCGTCGCTGTAGCCGAGTTCGTGCATGATGGTCGCCGGTGAGTAGCCTGCGAGCCTACGCGCCGTGAGTGTGCCGACCGAGGGACAGGAGGTGCCGTGCGGTATCCCTTCGCTGTGGAAGGACCGGTGAGATCCTCGTGCTGTGGTTCCTCCGTCGTCAATCTCATTTCGATCGCGGCTTGCGCGCTCTAACCTCATTTGCTAATGCACCAACGCTAGCCAATCTCGACAACGCCGTCCGCGGCTTCCGGGAATCTTTTTCTGCAGCTCCTTCGCGGCACCGTGATCACACGTATTTCGCGTACGAGCTGGGACGGCTTTTGGCTCACCGTTTTGAAAAGTCGGGATCGATTTCGGATGCGGACGAGGCAGTCCTCCAACTGCGCACGGCTCTGGCCGGGTCTAGCCCAGACAATTGGGTCCGCCTCCTCGCTGAAGCAGAACAATACCAGATGCAAGCGCTGACGGGAATAGCGACAGAGCGTACCGGAAATGTACCGAAAGAGTTCTCGGGGCAGCTGGATGGAGTCACTCAACGTGCACTCGACTCGCAGCCTGGTGGTGATACAGTTCCTCGCCACAGATGTCTTTCGGATCTTGCCAATGCGCTCGAAATTCGGTATGCATTCGGAGGCGACTTCCGCGTTGAAGACATTGACAAAGCGGTCGCGCTGCGAAAAGAAGCACTGTCGATCATTCCGAAAGGCCATCCGGACTTCAACCGCTATCGTTCATTTGCGGCTCACGCCATTCATCTTCGCTCGGTAGCCACCGGCCTTCCGGACGAGGACGACAATAAAACGACGATGCAAAGCGGTGGGCGAGCATGGGAAGGTATGGCCGAGTGCCTGGCTTCGCAGCATCGAACCTTTTTGAGGACTAGCGCAGTTGCGATAAGGCGGTTCGAACAGAGTCAAAATATATCTGACCTCGAGATCGCGATTCGACTGTCTCGCCAAGCGGTGATTGCCGACCAGGCCGTCGACGAGTCCCTCCATGTCGGAATCCTGACGGTGCTCAGTATCTTACTGACGTCGAGGTACCGGCACGTGCGCGATATCTCGGACATCGACGAGGCCGCTAAACTGTTGGAGGCAGCCGCTGTCGTCGCGGCTGGCGCCCCCGTCGCAACCGCCTCCATCGACGAAAAGCCTGTGATCCCAATAATCCTCACTGGTTTAGGGATTGCCCTGGACACCATGTTCTCGCATAGCAGTTCGCTTGGATACCTGGAAAAAGCTGTGTCATGTTGGCAACAGGCCGAGAAAATTCACTCCGCTGATAGTGACGACCACTTTGGGTACCAGTTCAATCTCGGTGTGGGGCTGGCGAATCTGGCGAGGGAGTCCAATGCGTCGCAAGGTGATCACGAGAAAGCGTGCCAATGGGTGACGGAAGCGAATAAAAATTGCCCGGATTCTCATCCTAGAAAGCCAATGTACGTATCTGAAGTTGCGAGGCTGCTGTGTGAACAGTTCAGACGGGCGGGCAATCTAGCGGACATCAACGAGGCAGTCCGGCTCGGTCGAAAATCCGTGGAATTGACTCACGACAGGCACCGAGACCGGGTCGGCTGCTGGTCGCGTCTCGCTGGAATCCTGGGAGAGCGTTATAAACATGCTGGTATAGATGCTGACACAGTCGACATCGACGAATCGATTCAGCTCCTTCGATGGGCAGTTGATGCGACCCGCGGCGATGAACACAATGTTGAGTTGATGAACCTGGGCGTCGCGTACACTGCACGGTACGAACGACTCGGCGAGGACGGGGATCGTACTCAGGCGATTGGCGTGTTACGTGAGGTCGCGTGCTCGCGCACGGCCCGGCCGAGCGCGCGAATCGGCGCCGCCCATGAGTGGGGTTACCTAGAAGCCAAAGTTGAAAACTGGCAAGATGCGGCGACGGCACACGAGTTGGCCGTTGAACTGCTCGGGCAGGCCGCACCGCATACGCTCGCCCGGCGCGACCAAGAACGGGCCATCGGCCGCCGACGGGGGCTTGCGTCGGATGCGGCGGCGTGTTTCCTGAACCTGGGTGATGCCAAACGTGCGGTTGAGTTGCTGGAGCAAGGTCGTGGAATCCTGCTTGGACGCGCAATCGAGGCACGCAGCGATCTCACAGAACTGGCTGCGCAACGTCCAGACCTGGCGGAGCGGTTCGAACGCCTTCGGACAGTGCTCGACTCGATGAGCGACGATCGATCTGCTCCCGATACGGGTGTTCTGGACAACGCTACGGCAGTTACTTTGGCAGGATTTTCAAAGAACTCCGAAGAATCTGATCATAGCCCGCTCCGGTCCGATGATCTTGGCGGGCAAGAAAAAATACGAGCGAGCTGGGACGAACTTCTCGCTGAAATCCGAGGACTGGCGGACCACAAGCGTTTCCAGCTAGCGCCGGAGGTGAGCAAGTTGGTCGATTCGGCGAAGCATGGTCCAATCGTGATAGTTAACGTAAGTCAGTTTCGAAGCGACGCGATCATCTTGGATCCGACGATCAATGACGAAGGGGTTGGTTGTATCGAGCTGCCAGGCCTGTCGCCACAGTCGATCGATGATGTCATGATGGCTGAGGGCTTTACGGCTGAAGCGGGTGGCGATCAGGCACCCGTGGACGACGAGGACGACGACGAACAGTTACGGCGTGTGCTTCGCTGGCTCTGGGACACGGTCGCCAGCAAGGTCCTTGAACACCTCAGGATTACCGCCCAATCCGATCCATCCGTATCACTGCCGCGGTTGTGGTGGTGTCCTACCGGTTCGCTGTCGTTTCTTCCGATACATGCCGCTGGATACTACGATCAGCAAGGAGGGCCCAGCGTCTTCGACTGTGTGGTCAGTTCGTACACACCCACCGTTCGGGCACTGCTTCATGCCAGAGATCGTGCTAGCGTTTCGGACGGTAGCGATGATCAGACAGAAAGATTTCTGGTCGTTTCTATGCCGCATGTATCCGGTTGGGCCGACTTGCCTGGCGCTGAATCTGAAGCCCGCTTCCTCAGGAATCTTTTTCCGGACATATCCCTGTTGCTGGAAGGCTCAGATGCGACTTATGGCAGTGTCGGGGCCGCTCTCCAGCAGTCCCGATTTGCGCACTTTTCCTGCCACGCAGTGGCGGAAGGTAGTGAACCCTCCGCCGGTCGCCTGGTCCTGAGCGACCACGAGGAGCGACCACTCACGGTCCGCGACATCTCTCGCTTGAATCTGGATCGGAGCGATCTTGCGTTCCTCTCCGCGTGCGCGAGCGCTGCCGGCGGTGGCCTGGCGATGGCGGACGAATCAATTCATCTAGCATCAGCGTTCCAACTCGCTGGTTTTCCACGCGTGATCGCAACCTTGGCGCCAGTTTTTGATAGTTCGGCCAAGAAGATCGTGAGAGGTTTCTACACTGCTCTTGCTGACAATGTGGATCCGAGTCAGGCTGCCCAGCTACTGCACGATGCCATCCGGGAATACCGCACGGACCGGAGACAACATCCGTCGATGTGGGCCTTCTTCATCCATGCTGGTGCATAGCGTGGTGACCGTGCAACAAGCATCTCTGCCAGAACTCTCGGATCACCGTTCACTATGGGCAGGGTTTCCTGGGCCTCAGGAGCGGGTTACCGCCACCACGGGCGTAGCGGAACGTGTGAGTTGCCGCTGCTGTCCGGGCGTACCGCCAGCACCTGATGAAGCTGGATTCCGTTGCGCTCGAAGGACAGCCGAGAACCGGCCATGTACAGCCCCCACACTCGGGCCGTCGCCTCGCCGACCTCGGCCACACACTCGTCCCAATGCGCGACGAGATTGGCGCACCATGCTTTCAGCGTCAGCGCATAGTGCTCCCGCAGATTCTCCACGTGGCGCACCTCCCAACCGGCGTCCTGCACCTCAGTGATGATCTTGCCGGCACCGGCAAGCTCCCCGTCGGGGAACACGTAGCGGTCAATGAACAGCTGGGTTTGAGCTGGGGTCCGGTTGTGCGAATGGGTGATGCAGTGGTTGAGCAGCCGACCTCCCGGACGCAGCTTGGTCAGCAGCAGCCCGAAGTACGACGGGTAGGACTGCACCCCGACATGCTCGGTGAGTCCGATCGAGCTCACCGCGTCGTAGTCGCGGCCGGGGGCGTCCCGGTAGTCCATGTGACGGACTTCGGCCAGCTTGGTCAGGCCCTCCCGGACGATCGCCTGTTGTCCCCATAGGGCCTGTTCGGCGGACAGCGTGACACCCAGCGCCCGAACCCCGTGGCGGGCGGCATAGCGCACCATGCCACCCCAGCCGCAGCCGACGTCGAGCAGCCGCATCCCGGCCTGCAGCCCCAGCTTGTCGGCAATCAGCTCGTGCTTGCGCTCCTGGGCCTGTTCCAGGCTCGCATCGACATGGTCGAAGACGGCGCAGGTGTAGGCCATCGACGGCCCGAGCACGAGCTCGTAGAAACGGTTGGAGACGTCGTAGTGGTGGTGCACCGCCTCGGAGTCACGGTGCCGGGAGTGAGCCAGCCCCTCAACGACTCGCCGCCACCGTGGCCGCGACTCCTGAGGTGGCGGCGGCACCGGCCGCAGCAACTCCCAACCCAGCGAGCGGGTGATCAACGCCAGCTCCGGCATGGTCGGGCGGCGAAAATGCACCTCGTCTGCCATCAGCTGCATCGCCCGGTACGGATCTCCTGGGTGTATTCCGGAAGCGCGCAGGTCACCGGAGATGTAAGCCCGCGCCATGCCGAGATCACCCGGCGCGGTGAATAGGTAGGTGGCACCGCGCGGGGTGACCAGATGCACGCTGATCTCGGAGTCGGGCGGACCGGTGGCGCTGCCGTCGTAGGCGGTGAATCTGACCGGGAACCGGCCATCGGTGAGCAGGTCCACGATTCCCGCCAGCGACAGCCGGTCCGGCGTCGATGCGGTCGTTGCCGGAGTGGGGCGCCGGAAGGTCGTCATCTGCGTCGCACCGCCTTCGCGTAGAGGTCCGCCAGTCGCCGGTCGGGGTCATAGCGCTGCTTGAGCGAGGCGTAATGCTCGCCGCCGTAGTGAGCGTCGAACTCCTCCTGCGAGTAGAAGGAGTCCGAGTACAGCGACTTGTGCCCGCCCACCGCGTCAACCTGGCGCTCGATGGCCCGGTTGGTATCGCTTCGGGATCCGCCGGGGGCGATCGGCACTGTTGACCAAAAGCCCACATTGACGTAGGCACGGTCGCTTGCCAGGGGATACAGCGGCCAGTCGCGCTCGTCTCGCAGCCGCAACGGGCACAGCCACACCGGCTTGATGTCGACGTGCTCGGCAAACCAGCGCAGGAATCCCGCGGTGCGCTCAAGGGGAATCTCGACGTCTTGGATCACGCGTTCCCGGCGCGGGCGGCCCCGCCACACCTCGAGGCGGTTCTCCAGATCGAAACGGTTCGCCAGCGCCACAATCTTCCAGTAGACGTCGCTGCGGCGCAGTCGAGCCGGCCAGAGTCGCCGGATCACTGGGTGCTGGACGCCGAAGGCCCCCGAGCACCAAAACCAGTCGGTGTCCCAGCGCCACAGGTAGTCGTGAGTGCTCAAGACGTCGTGCTGGTGCTGTTGGATCGAGCGGTAGTAGATCTGCGCCCCGGTGTAATCGCTGGCCGGTCCTCGATGGTCGATGCGCCGGCCCAATGTCAGGTAGGCCTCAGTGGGGGAGAACATCACACCGTCGAGGTAATCGACGTCCTCGTCGTCCCACGTTCGGCTGGCCATGATGTGCGCCACCCCGGTGCACAGCTCATCAAGGTCGTCGAAGCGGACGTGCCTCAGCGCGACGTGCGAGCGCACCGGTTCCAGCTCGATGCGCAGCCGGGTCGCGTAGCCCAGCGTGCCGTATGAGTTGGGGAATCCGGCGAACAGATCATCTCCCGGGCGTGCGGTAACGATCTCACCTGCGCCGGTGAGAACGTCCAGCTCCAGCACCGACTCGTGCGGCAAGCCGTTGCGGAATGACGCCGCCTCGATACCCAGGCCACTCACCGCACCACCCAGAGTGATCGTCTTGAGCTGCGGCACGACCAGCGGGGTCAGCCCATGTGGCAGCGTGGCGGCGACGAGGTCCTCGTAGGTGCACATGCCTGCGACGTCGGCGGTGCGGGTGGCCGGGTCGACGTGCAGTACTCCGGTAAGGCCCGAAACGTCCAGGCCGGGGCTGTCTGTCGCGGCGCGCGACCGGAACAGGTTCGAGGTTCGTTTCGCCAGCCGCACCGGCGATCCCGCGGGGATCGTCCGGAAACTGGCTCGCAGCCGCTGCACAGCATCGCGATGGCAGCGCTGCGCCTCGGTGAGCTGCACGCCATTCACGCTACGGCCAAACATGGTTCGACCGCACGATTTCGCGGGCGCAGAGGTGGCTACCCTGTGGCATCACAGTTGTAGTGACATGACTAGTCCGGGCCGCACGGGCCGTACGCTTTGCCCCGTGCGTCCGGAATCGGCGAGAGGAGCCGCAGTGCAACCCGGTGGAGCGCCCGATATGAACATGATTCTGCAGCAGGCTCAGCAGATGCAGCAGCAGCTGATGAGCGCCCAAGCAGAACTCGCCGAGGCCGAGGTCACCGGACAGGCCGGTGGTGACCTGGTCTTGGTCACACTGGCCGGCTCCGGCGAGGTTCTCAGCGTGACCATCGACCCCAAGGTGGTTGACCCCGACGACGTGGAGACGCTGCAGGACCTCGTGGTGGGCGCCATGGCTGACGCCCACCACGCCTTGCAGGACCTCACCCAGCAGAAGATGGGTCCGCTGGCCAGCGCGCTCGGCGGGCCTGGCGGGGGTCTGGGCCTGCCTGGGGTGTAATAACCCTCCGGCGCACTCGTCCCGCGGAGGCGGAGAATTGTGACTGTGTACGAGGGCGTCGTCCAGGACCTTATCGACGAGTTGGGGCGGTTGCCCGGTGTCGGACCGAAGAGCGCACAACGGATGGCCTTCTACCTGCTGGCTGCCGACCCGGCTGACGTGACCCGGCTGCAGGATGCGCTGCAGCGGGTCAAGGACGGGGTGGTCTTCTGCGCTGTCTGCGGCACGGTCTCCGAGAAGGAGACCTGCCGGATCTGCGCTGATCCACGTCGCGATCCCATGGTGGTCTGTGTGGTCGAGGAACCCAAGGATGTGCTCGCGGTGGAGCGCACTCGTGAGTTCACCGGCCGCTATCACGTGCTGGGCGGCGCGCTCGATCCACTGTCCGGCGTCGGCCCCGACCAGCTGCGGATCCGGGAGTTGCTGACCCGGATCGCTGCCGACGACGTTACCGAAGTGATTATCGCGACCGATCCGAACACCGAGGGCGAGGCCACTGCCACCTATCTGGCGCGGATGCTGCGGGACTTCCCCGGCCTGACAGTGACCCGGCTCGCCTCCGGCCTGCCGATGGGCGGTGACCTGGAGTTTGCCGATGAACTCACCCTCGGTCGCGCCATGTCCGGCCGTCGCGCCGTCTGAAATTCTGCTACCTCGCTAGTGCACCGCCACATGGATGCCTGTTGTACTCACAGAGGCTCTGCGAGCAGCGACAAGCATCCATGTGTCGGTCGAACACTCAGTCGTCGGCGTAGTACCAGTCCCATTCGATCAGGGAAATGGCGCAGCGCGGGCACTCGTCCTGCTGCTGGCGGGCGGTGCGGACCGCCAACCACTCCTCATTCAGCCTGCGGCGCTCCTCAGCCTGCCGACGAAGCTTGGGCTGCAGAGCCTGGATGGTCCAGGATGCTCCGAGCAACAGCCCAAGACAGACCAGAATCACCGCGCCCAGGACCTGGATGGTCACCGTGCTCTGCGGTGTTTTCCGCCACGACGTCTCGCTCCCGGCGCACGGCCGACCGGCCGGACTTCGGGGAAGCGTGTAGTCGCGCTCCGGTGGGATGTCGACATGATTGCCTGCCCCTTCCTCATCGGTGCTGCGGGTTCCTGCCCTGCTGACCGGGGATCACCCGGACCCTGGCTGGTCGCCGTCCTGCGGAACGTCGCAGGCTGTCTGTAGAGTGCAGGAAGCAAGCTCCTCATGCAATTGCACAAGAGTATTGCTTGATGGGATTCACTGAAGAGGAGTAGCGTGTCGGCTTTGGGGTCGGTGGGCGGTTGGACATCCTGCTCAACGGGAATCGAAGGCGGGAGGCTGAGGCGCACGATGTCCCCAGCACGCGGTCCGGTGGTGCCCCGACGCAGGCTCGGCGCTGAACTTCGCACCCTGCGTGAGCAGGCCGGGCTCACCATCGAAGACGTCGCCAAGGAACTCGAGTGCTCGGTTTCCAAGGTCAGCAGACTGGAGACTGGCAAGGGCATCCCCTACAGTCGCGACGTCCGCGATCTGCTGGACCGCTACGGGGTTACTGACCAGGTCAAGCGAGACCGGTTGATGCGCTGGGTCCGAGACGGCCAGCGCCAGGGTTGGTGGGCCGACTATTCCGACGTGCTGGCCCCGGATCCTGAGGACCCGCTTGTCCCTGACAACCTCAGCCGGTTCGTCGCACTGGAGCAGGACGCCAGCGAGGTGTGCAGCTTCGAGACCATCCTCGTGCCCGGCCTGCTGCAAACTGAGGACTACGCCCGTGCCGTCCTGAACACGCTGTCCACTGCAGACAGTGAGTCAACCGAACGCCTGGTCGAGCTTCGGATGCGACGGCAAGCCCGGCTCTACGCCGACGAGGATCCGCTGAACGTCCACATGGTCCTTGACGAAGCCGTGCTGCACCGGCCGGTTTGCGGCGAACAGGTGATGAGAGGGCAGCTGAAACGGCTGATCGCTGACGCGCAACGCCCTAACATCACAGTTCAAGTGCTGCCGTTCAGCGTCGGGGCGCACCGCTCGGTGGCCGGTTCTTTCGTGGTGCTAGCTTTCCCGGACTCTGACGATAACGATCTCGTGTACGTCGAGAGCCATCTGGGTGACCTCTACCTCGAGAAGGAGCACGATGTGGAGATCTACAAGCAGATCTTCGACGCGTTGGTTGACCGGTGCCTGAGTGCTGAGCAGTCCGTCACGCTCATGCGCAAGTTTCTACTGGACGACTAAGAGG
>JBGSWT010000066.1:0-3140 GCA_041751815.1 Pseudonocardiaceae bacterium | reverse complement strand
AGCGTTCTACATCGATCTTCTTGCTGAACGCGGGCCGCTTCTTGGTGAGCCGTACACGCGGCAGCTCGACGGAAAGCTCCGGGAGCTGCGATTCCACATTGATCGGCGGTCGATGCGGGTGACCTACTGGATAGCGACGGGGCGCCGGATCGTGTTGCTGACGGTGTTCGCGAAGTCCCGGATGCGTGAGGACCGGGAGATTGAGCGAGCACGCAGGGCGCTGGCTCGATGTATTGCCGAGGAGCACATGGTTGAGGAGGGCAACGATGGCGGAGCGTGAGTCTTGGGCTGGGATTCGTGAGCGCCGGCTGGCAGAGCCGGGTGCGGCCGATGCGTATGAGGCAGCCCGGCTGGCGTTCGAGCTTGGTGCTGCTGTCCGAGAACTTCGGGTCTCATGCAGGTGGAGTCAGGCTGAGCTCGCGTCGGCGGCTGGGATGACACAGTCTGCTGTGGCACGCTTCGAGGCCGGGGGCACGATTCCGACGCTGCCAGTCCTGGGAAGGATCGCGCACGCCTTGGACGCGGACCTGACCGTCCAGGTTTCGGCTCGAACCGGCGCGGCCTGACCGACGGTAACGCATCCAAAGTGGCACGAGCGCCAGGCCTTGCATCTCCGCGTGCGCCGGCCGAGGTGGCATTGACCCCTGTGGTGGTATCTGGCGGCCCGATTGCTCGTGCGCGCGTCAGCTGCGTCGTCGATGCGCCCGTTTCTTAGGTGCCGAAGGTTTCTTCATAACCGGAAGATCGTCGCCGACCAGAGCGGCGCGCAGGGCTGGTGCGCAGTGCGCAAGCGTAACGCCGTTGCCTAAGCCCTCGCTGGTAAATCCATCTTTCGGCCAAGGCAAGCCCACATCGGGAGTTGCGCCGGTCGCATCCTCTGCGACGTCGTCGCCGGAGTGCGCAACGATGACATGTTTGGCAAGTTCGGGGTGATCGAGCCAGGTGACTAGGTTACGCAAGAACCGTGCGCACACCTCATTGTTGACTCGGTGCAGACGTTCCTCAACAAGAACCAGGCCGGTGAGGCCACGATGGCGTTCGGCCAGCTGCAAGCGAAGCGCCGCCGGTACCATTGCGACGACCCAGTCAAGATGACCCACCTGCAGAAACGCGGCCGGCCCTGCATCGATACAGGGGTCAATAAGGTCATGGCCGATAGTTTCACCGTAGTAGTGAATAGTGCTAAGACCGCTCCGGGATGCGCGTAGCCATCGACTCGATCATTTGTTGCCATCGCTTGCTGGTCGCAGTCCACGCTTCTCGAAGCTTCTCCATGGCCTCGGGTGTCTGTGCGGGCCAGCCCTGATGGAGTTCAGTCTCAACCTCGATGAGCGCACGGCTCGCGTTGGCGAGTGAATGCCCCGATGCAATTTTTATCAAGCCAATCTGGAAGTCGATCATTGTTGATGTACTGCTCGCGCCCCAAACTCGCAGTCAGGTCCCAACGCTCCAGACGGGCGACAGCGCCAAGAAGAGCGGAGGCTTGCCATCGAGCGCGCCGCCGCGCATGCCCACATTGTGGAGGCCAACAACGTTCTAGCGGACGTCGCCCGGCAGTTGCGGAAGAGCTGTGCTGATCATGATGTTGCTGCCTCGTCGTGGCTGCTCGGCCGCTTGAGCAGGCCGGCCCCCGACGAGGGCGCGCCCACGCACGAGCAGTGGGATCACGAACTTCGGCTGCTGCCGCATGACTACGGTGGTGGTTGGCCGCAGATCTTCAGCATGCTGGAGGACAAGGTCGCCATCGAACTAGACGGCGACGCGGAGGAGCAGGCGCGGTGCGTCGCTCAGCGTGCCGGTGAGCTCGGCTTGCTGGACGCCACTCGAGTTGAGGTCGATGAGCACTCGGCTGTGTGGTTCACGCACTTCACGAATGTCCAGCTGACCGAGTACGTCTTCGAGGAGGCTGCGCGGTATCGCGACATGCCAGTGCTGGAGCTTGCTGACGAACTCGACGAGGACCCGTATCTGAGCACCTACTTCGCGGCTGTGGTCGGCATGTCCGGACCCGACGTCCTGCCAGATCTCGTACCGGCCGCCGCAGTTCTGGGTATTGCAGCGTGGTGTTGGCGTAACGACACCGCAGTCGGGGCGTGGCACGTGGCGAGTGACGTGTTGATGGCCAGGATCAACATCGCGGTCACCAAGGTCATCGACGAGCACGTTGATCCCTTCGACGGTGTGGATTGGGCGGGCCTTCAGCCGTCGCTCACCGACCCAGCGTGGAGTTTGCCCGATGGGCGGAAGGTTGCCGAGCTCTTCGGCGAGGGCTGGCCGGAGGTTTGTGACACGGTCAGTGGGCGGCTCGTGGAGTGGCGCCGTCTGGACGAGGACGTGCTTGGTCCTGAGGCCACGCTCCGGCTGCTGACAATCGGCGGTTCGACCAGCTACACGCGGCACTGGTGGGGGCAGGGGCGTTGGCCAGCGAGGTGCCGAACCGTTGTTGAGGACGCGGTCGACGGGACATCGCCCTGCCCTCACCCTACAACGAGCTCGGCGTTGAGCGGTTCATTGCAGATCTCGCTGAGCCGGACCAACTCAGTGACGAGGTGTTGGAATGGTTCATCGACATGCCAGCGGGCGGAGTGGACGGGCCGCATGGGCTCCGCTTCCACGAGGCGTCACGGCCAATCTCACGTGTTGTGGAACCAGCCGAGTGGGACACGGATTGATCAGGCGGGCGCGC
This sequence comes from Pseudonocardiaceae bacterium, assembly GCA_041751815.1. Classification (GTDB taxonomy): domain Bacteria; phylum Actinomycetota; class Actinomycetes; order Mycobacteriales; family Pseudonocardiaceae. The sequence continues at coordinate 454 of JBGSWT010000066.1, read as the reverse complement.
GTCACGGTTTGGGGTCGTTGTTGATGAGTTAGGTCGCGCGACAGAGCCCCAGCTGGGCATTCTGTTCGGCGCAGGACAGAGACGCCGGGGACAATCGCTGTGTTGTTCGTGCATGTGTCAAGAGGGACATACACGCCACGAGCCTGACCTGGGGGTTCGCCGGAGTGCTCCTCACAGTGAACGCAAAAGCACTGTTCAAAGTTGATGTGGTGTCCGAGGGGGAACTTGCGCACTAACCACCCGCATCGCTCTCGATGCCACCACGTGATGCGGCGGTCCCGATTGATGGTCAGCGAGCCTGCGGTCCTTGGGCCTGTAGCGGTGCTCGTCGATAACGAGGAAGCGGCTGATGTAGTCCTGGCTATTCGGCGGAGCGTCGTATGGTGTCGATGAGTATGTCGATCAGGTGGCGGCGGGTCTGTGGGCTTATGCCGCTGAGCACTGCCTGCAAGCG
>JBGSWT010000065.1:0-1520 GCA_041751815.1 Pseudonocardiaceae bacterium | reverse complement strand
GCGAGGACGACTCACCCCGCCCGCCGCCGGCAACTCCGCCGCCACGCTCCTCCGTTGACACAAACACCAGGGTCTCCGATCACGCCCTCTGCAGTGAACCGCTAACACCAAGGTGTCTCAGACAAGCCTGACAGAGAGGGGAACAGCTCTCCGCTGCCGGGTCGGTCTTCGATCATGTACTCGATGACCCGGATGAGGATGGCTTGGGTGGCTCGAGGTGCTCACCAGCTGCCGCGGCGGTGAGGAGCATCTCGCGGCGGCGGACGCGGACCTTGAGATTAATCAGCAGGGATCGGTAGGAGCCATCGGGCAGCGTGTGCAGGACCGGCAGTGGCAGTCTTCCCGAGACCCGCCACAGCAGGGCTGCTCCGGTCGCTGAGGCCTGTTGCCAGGCATGGACGCCGAACGCAACCACCGGTGAGCTCGGCGTCCTTGCCGTAGAAGATCGTGCCGCTGGCATAGTTCTACTGCTCGATGACCTGGACCGAGACCATATCCGCGCTGGCAGCGACGGCACCGCCTGATAAGGACGACTTTGCTGGGGCCCGGCTGTGCACCTCACTAGAGGGGGTACATCTAACGGGGTTGCACCCCAGCCCGACGAGGCATGCCGTGGTCGGCTTCCGGTTCTCGGGCAGGCTCACGCAGGGACCCGCGGTCAGAGCGCCGACCGCCGCCACTCGCTACGCCTAGATATGTTGACCATGACGCGAAGTGCGTATGTGCAGGTCAGGTGCGCTGTCGTTGCGCTGTGGAGCGAGCACCATCCACGCTACGCCCGTCAGATCTGACCCGCGAGTACCAAACTTGACTCAATTTTACCATTTTACCATTTTACCGACTTTGCCGGCCCTAGCCTTCTAGCAAGGGGTCTTGTTAGAGAGTTTCGTCGCACCGCCGGCCAGCCACGACACAATGTGGTGGCCGTGGCAGTAGCGGGGTGCGCGATCGCAGGACGGAAAGGCGCATCCGCGGTCGCGTTGGGTGAGCGCATCGCGCAATGCGGCGGTGGCCAGGCGTTGCTGGCGCCCCACATCCAAAGGCATCGAGTCGCTGCCCAGCACCATCGGAATCAGGTAGGCGTCACAAGCCAGGCGACGGGCTTCGGCACCAGACAGACACCCACCGGTGTCCAGGAAGGCGGACCCGAGGCCGTCGATCAGGTCGTTGAGTCCCATGGTGAGGACCAGGTGCGGGCGTTGCCCGCCGCGGGTGGGTAGTTCCCCGTCGTCGAGCAGCCTGCTCATGGCTTCGACCAGGGCGTCGGCGTGACGGCGGCTGGGGTCGCGCATATCCGGGATCCCGTCCACGGCAGGGCGGCGGCCGTTGAGGGAACCGAGAACTTCCAGTACTCGGGCACCACCTTCGGGGTCCAGCTTGCCGGCGAGGCTCACGGTGCCGTCGGGGCCGGTACGGACCCGCAGCTCTCGCAGGGTCTCGGGTTCGTCGGCGGGTGCGTTGCCGTCGGGATCGAGGTGGGCGAGCAGCCGCTCACCGATCCGGGACAGCGCAGCCGGGTC
>JBGSWT010000064.1:0-1528 GCA_041751815.1 Pseudonocardiaceae bacterium | reverse complement strand
CACGAAGATCGGCCGCACCACCACATCCGTCACACCCGCCCCAGCCACCCACTACATCTACCAGCCCGGACGCGAAAACGCCAGTCTCGGCGTGTCACCGCACCACCCAGCCATGATCACAAGACTTTGACGCAGCCCTGCGAGCCACCAGCCGACGGGAATCGATACCGCCTCAACAGCATGCTGCGGCTCAATGTCGACCGCGCCGATGTCGCGATCCGACCGTCGCAGGTGCGATTCGTCAGGGACGTCGACGGCGTCGATCGGTAGCCGGCCAATCGGTAGCCGTCGTACAGGTCACCTTTCACCAAGCCCTCCTAATACGCCGTATCACGCAGGCCAGAGCCGAAGTCGAGGCAACATCGCACAAGGTCGCCGGGCCGCCCAGCTGGCACTCCCCCGCTTCGAGCCCGCTGCGCCGATCCACCACCAGCTCACGACGAAGCCGCACGAACGCGTCCCCCCGCGTGCGCCTTCTCAGGGTCGACAGCGGCCACTCATGTCACTTCCCCACCCATACCCGCAGATCAGCATTAGCGCTGCTGGTCAATCCCTTGATCGATGCCCGATCTTGCAACTGGCCACGCCGACGCGCCTCCCGTCGTCCGCTCTGCGCCATTCTCCTCGTTGAGCCCTTCCTCTTCGTCGATGTGAACATCGTTAGGCGGTGTCTCCTACTACTCGAGCGCGATGATCCGGTCGATGGTGCGCTGGGAGAAAGACTCGGTGGGCACGTTATCCGGCCCCAGCAGCATCGCGAGGTGGGATCCGCCAAGTACCGGGTCGGTCTGCAAGATGGTGTTGTAAGCCCGACGTCGGGCGGCACCGGCTGGGGTGAAGGTGGCCGCGAGATCGGTTCTCACGCGAGCGGCTATTCGCAGTCGGCGCATCCGTTCCCGGCGTTCCTCGCCGTAGCCGGCGAAGGCTGTCTCGGACCAGTGTGGACCCGTGCGCAAGAGATCGGTGACGATCCGGACGTCGCGCATCGCGATGGACAGGCCCTGACCGATGATCGGGTCATTCCAGCCGGCGGCGTCGCCGATCAGCACGACCCCGGGTGCGTAGGGGTGCTGAGTCCAGGTGTCGTTCATCGGGTAGAACGCGCACGGTCCGACCGGGTGAGCGGTGCGGAACATCTCGCTGCCCGGAATGCAGCGGAAACCATAGGCGGCGAGGAACTCCGCCTGTCGGTCCGGACCGGTGAAACGACCTTTCTGCGCGATGTCGTGCAGCAGGTACAGCCGCGCCCGCCCGTTCGCTCGCGGGAAAACGAAATACAGTAGATCGCCTTCGGTGCCGACCGAGAACTGAGTGGCCGGCCAGGCATGCAGGCCATCGACGAGCATTCCACCACACATGGTGCGCGGCATGGTCTGGTGCAGCTCGATGCCGAGCCGGCGGCGGACGGTGGACATCCGCCCGTCCGCGCCGACCACCAGCCGGCAGTGCAACTCGTGGCCCACGTCGTCGTGCACATAGCGCACCACCGGGCCGTCACCCGGCTCGAGGTCAACGTCGCCGACGCCGC
>JBGSWT010000063.1:0-8816 GCA_041751815.1 Pseudonocardiaceae bacterium | reverse complement strand
CCCGCTGGTCGTGGTGGTCGACGACCGCGAGCAGCCACGTGGCGCGCTGCGCTGGGACTCGCTGGTCAACGACCTGCGCACCAAGGGCAGGCGGCCATGACCGCCGCCCCGGCACCGACTACCTCGACCTCCGCCCGTTCGCCTAGCTGGATCTGGCGCAATCGTGACCTGATCGCCACCCCGGTGATCACGGTCGTGGGGTTGGCGCTGGTGCTGCTCTACACCGCCAATCGGCAGCTGGACAGCGTCGAGCAGCGCGCGCTGGACCCCTCCTACCTGTGGGCGAAGTTCGTCGAGCACATCTGGCTCACGGTGGCGTCCACCGTGCTGGTGATCGCCATCGCGATACCGCTAGGGATCGCGCTGAGCCGGCCGGCGGTGGGCCGGATCCGTACCGGGACGCTTGCGCTCGGCGGCTTCATGCAGGCCCTGCCGGCCTACGGTGTGATCATCCTGTTGGCCTTCATCCTCGGCTTCGGCACCATGACAGCGATCGTCGCTCTGGTGCTGGCGTCATTCCTGCCGGTGCTCACCAACACCGTGGTCGGGTTGCGGCAGGTGGACCCGGCGATGATCGAGGCCGCCCGAGGCATGGGGATGTCGGCGCGACAGACCCTGCTGCAGGTGGAGATCCCGCTCGCGATACCGGTGATGGTGGCAGGAATCCGGGTGGCGCTGGTGCTCAACGTCGGCACTGCCGCGCTCACCACCTTCATCGGCGCGGGCGGCCTCGGCGAGCCGATCAGCAGCATGCTCAACCTCGGCCGGTCGCAGGCGGTTTTCGCCACCTCGGCCATTGTGGCGGCATTGGCGTTGCTCATCGACTGGTTGGCCGGCGTCGCCGAACGGCTCGTGAGCGGTCGGATCGGGTGACAGAGGAACGCGTGCAATCGACATCACCGCGTTTCGGCCGCGGGCGCACCACTGCCGTGCTGGCTGCGTTGACGGTGGCCGCCGCGCTGGTAACCGGATGTGGCGGGCTGAGCAGCAGTGGCCCGCCGGCGAAGGCCGGCAGCCTCGCTCAGCAGGTCAGCCTGCAGGGCCAGTCCTACATCGTGGGGGGCAAGAACTTCGACGAGCAGGTGGTGCTGTGCCAGATCACGGTCGCTGCCCTGGAATCGGTCAACGCCAAGGTCACCGACCAATGCAATCTCGGCGGCAGCGAGGCAACCCGCAAGGCGCTGCTCGGTGGCGACCTCGACCTGTACTGGGAATACACCGGTACCGCCTGGGTCTCCTTCTTGACCCAGCAGCCCATCCAGGACAGCAAAGCACAGTACGAGGCGCTCAAGGAGCGGGACCTGACTCAGAACAACATCGTCTGGCTCCAGCCGACCCCGTTCAACAACACATACTCCTTTGCGCTCAAGAGTGAGCGAGCCCAGCAGCTCGGATTGCGGACGCTGTCGGATATGGCCGCATACTTCCGCTCCGGCCAGCCCGGCAACCTGTGTATCGAAAGCGAATACCTGAACCGGGACGACGGATTCCCGGGTCTGCAGCGAACCTACGGCTTTCAGGTCCCGTCGGATCGGCTGCAGGTGCTGCAGACCGGTGCGATCTACCAGGCCACTGCCGATCAGAAGGAGTGCCTGTTCGGCGAGGTGTTCACCACTGACGGCCGCATCCCCCAGCTCGGGCTGACAGTGTTGCAGGACGACAAGCTCTACCACCCGCTCTACAACGCGGCACCCACCATGCGCAAAGAAGCCTACGACCGTAACCCGGACATCGCCAAGGTGCTCGCGCCGATCTCCGCGGCCTTGGTCAACGAGGTGATGGCCGAACTGAACCGGCAGAGGTCCGCGGAGGGCAAGTCGGCGCGCCGGGTCGCCCGCGACTGGCTAGCGCAGCAGGGCTTCATCGCCAAGGAATCGTGATCTGACGGGCCAACACGGATGCTCGCCGCCTATAGCTGCACCGTGGTGGTCAGGCGTACAACGCAGGGCTGGCGTGGCGCCGAGCCGAAGCCGAATCGGACGGCCGGCAAGACGTCGGTCATGGAACCGAGGTCCCTCTGCCGCCAGCTGGCGGTCACGGACCTCAGCCGATGGTGGTCCCAGGCCCCGTACCACTCCTTTCGCCCGGCACCAGCGCTTCCCCGGGTGCGCACACCGGGGAGCATGGCCCGGGCCAGCGGGTCCAGCAGGGCCGCCCAAGCGGGGGCCGTGGCAACGGGGCGCGGTACAGCGCGCAGCACCATCCCGAGCCAGCCTCTGCGCCCGACGGTCATGGTGGCTCGCAGCTGCCCGGCCGCTACCTCTAGCCGCCCCGGCTGACGAATCACCTCGACCGGGCCGACCTCGACGGAGTCGAAGCGGTAAGTGCTGGCGACGAAGTGGGCGACCTCGACACTCGGGGCGATCAGCAGCCTGGTGCCGTCAGGTGCTTCGATCATGACGTCGCTGACGGACCCGAAGGGCGAGACCGGCCATCGTCCGACGACGACGCGGTACCCCGATGTCGTGCCGAAGGCGGCGATCTCGCCGTCAAAGCGCCAGCGCGTGGGCACGGCCGCCGAGTACCCGGGATATGCGGTCTGCACACCCACTCAGAGGTACGGTGAAGACCGCTCGCTTCTCAGGAGAGATAACGCGTGCTCGTCTATCTGGCAGTGGGATCGGTAGCGGCCGCAGCCGCCCCGCCGACGTCACCCGCGATCTCCTGCTCATCTGTCTACGCGTGAGAGTGGGCAGGTCGCTGCCAGCCGGAGCTGGTGCGTGCCTGAGCCATTGGTGCGATCATCGTCAGATCGGGCCGTCGACAAGGTGAGGTGAGCGGAATGAGTACGTCGGGGGATCCGCGGGATGGCGGCCAGTACCCCCCGCCCGGGGGCTATGAGCAGAACCCGGCGGGGCTCGGGCCCGGATACGGTCAGGGACCCGGGTATGGCGAACCCCTGAGACGTCCCCGCAACGGCTTCGGGATCGCTGCGCTGGTACTGGGCCTGCTGGCGCTGGTGCTGTGCTGGACGATCATCGGCGGCATCGTCTTGGGCCTACTTGCGTTGGTCTTCGGCCTGCTCGGGCGGGCCCGGGTCAAGCGGGGCCAGGCGACCAACGGTGGCCTGGCAGTCGCCGGGATCGTGCTCGGCATCATCGGGCTGCTCATTTCGATCGGCATAGTCGCGTTCGGGGTTTCTATCCTCAATTCACCGGCCGGTCAGAGCTACCAGCAGTGCATCGAGGAGTCGGGCGGGGATCCAGCGGCGATCGAGCAATGCGCCTCAGAGCTCGCCCCCCGGGTCGGTGACGGCTGATCGCGCAGACCATGATCACCGTTTGTGTGTGTTAAGCGACAAATATTGTAGAAAAACACACACAAACGGTGATCATGTCCGCAAGTCCCTCCAAGCGATGGTTGAAGTCTGCGCGTGTGCCTTCGCAAGGTTAAGAGCCGGGGACCGGCTTGCCGGCCCGCAACCACTCCAGAAACCGCTTTTCAATCCCGTAGGCCTCCATCTCATAAGGCGAGGCCGTCAAGGGGTCGAGGCGCTTCCCCGTCACAAGACGCTTAGCGATCTCCTTGGCCGCCAAGCCGAAGTAGGAGATCAAGAAGGTGGCCTTGCCGGTGTCGTATTGGGCCACGTGGACCAACTCGTGGACGTAAATCAACTCGTTCCAGTGTCCGCTGCGCACGAAGATATCCGCGCCAAGGGTCATCGCCGCTGCGCCGGATCGGATGGCCAGGATCAGCCCATTCTGATGCCACCTCGGAGAGTGGGACCGGCCAGCCTGGATCTTGGCCCCATCGGCCGAGTTGTACCGGGTATAGGCCTCGATGTCCACGTCCCAGGCCGGAACAGGAGCGAGCGGGCCCGTCGACGTGGCGATGCCGGCGCTCACCACCTTGTCGAAACCCTGCTCCAGCAATACGCCGGCAGCTTTCCCGGCCACGTGACCCAGGTTCACCAGGTCGCCCAGCTCCAGCCAGCCATGGCCAGCGGTTCGGGGCCGGCTTGTCAGCGGCCTGACACTCGGTGATGCGGGAGCAGCGCGGCGTAACAACGGCCGGCCTTCTCCCGATCCAGCGAATGTCATCAGCAGACCACCCCGCCGAGATGAGCAACCGATGACTTTGCGCGACCGACTTCCCACCGGGAGCGTTGCCGCCCGCACAGTGACATTCCCGACCGCTCCGCTGCCTCCGAGGTACCCGCTGACGTCCCTGCGGGCAAGGGTAACCGAACCTCGGTCGCGGTTCGTCGGGCTCGCGTGGGCGTCGCTCATCCTCGGCATCGTCGGGGTCATGCTGTCCGCGGTGCCGATCCTCAACGCCCTGACCATGCTGGGTGCCATCGTGGGGGTCGTGCTCGGCGGGATCGCATTATTCGGCTCCCGCAAGCGCCTTGCTGCTATCGGCACCGTGTCATGTGTGCTGGCCGTGGTGTTCACCGTGAGCAGCCCAGCCACTGCGCCTAACCAGTCGGTAGGCCCAGCGCCGTCGTTGGACACGCCACACGCACTGGTCGACCCCCCGGCCGCATTGCCTGCACCGCACGTTGCACCGGCACCGCCCACCCCGATCTCGGAGACCACAGGTGCTCGGCAGGCGGTCCCCACCGCACCGGCAGAGCGTGTCGCGGCACCCAGCCAACCCGCTCCTGGACGTCCCCGAGCTGTCGTACCCCGGCCGGTCGCACCCCAGCCGGCCATACTCCAGCCGGTCATACCGCAGCCGGACAATCTCCGCAGCGGTAGTGGGGCCTACTACGACCATTGCTCCGCGGCCCGGGCCGCCGGCGTGGCTCCGATCAGGCGCGGAGAACCGGGTTACCGATCTGAGTTGGACCGCGACGAGGATGGCATCGCCTGCGAGAAATAGCCGCGGTGCTGTCCTGAGGTCACCGTGTGGAAGCCGATGACCTGCGCACCGACGCGGAGGAGCTGCCCGAGCTGATGGTGCTGCGATCGATCAGCCTTTCGTAGAACTGAAGGTATTTCTCGGCCATGACCGCGGGGGTGAAGCGCTGGGCCGCCTCGACGCGACAGGCCTGCGGGTCGAGCTCGCCAGTGCGGCGCAGCGCAGCAGCGAGCTCCTCGGCGGTGTCGGTAAGCAACCCGGTATGTCCGTTGTGGATCAGCTCCGGCAGGCACCCGCGCCGTAATCCGATGACTGGGGTGCCCAGCGCGAGGGACTCGACCACCGCAGTGCCGCCAGGCTCGTCCCACTGCAGCGGAAACACCGATGCGCGAGCGCTGGACACCAGATCGTCCCGGATCGGCCCGCCGACGGTGCCCACCCAGCGCACCAGCTCGCCGTCGACGTGCTCGGCGACCTCCCGCTGCCAGTACCGCACGTCAGGGTTGTTCGCTGCGGTGGGATCGGCTGCCAGCCCGGCAGCCAGTTCATCCGCGTCGTGGTAGGGGCCGACTGGGCCGGCCAGTACCAGCGGCACGTTCAACCGTCGGGCCAGCCGGGCGATGATGTGCTGACCCTTGCCCGGCGTGATGCGGCCGAGCGTGACGAAGTGGTCCCTCTTGACTGGTGCCGCCCTTCGATCCGCTCCCTGCGCCAGCGGTGTCGCCAGGTGCGCGTACCCGAGACTGTGCGCGCGCAACGCCTCAGGTGCGGCCGCCAGCTGGCTCGCGGAAACGCCGTTGACGCACAGTGCCCCGCCGCCGTTGAAGCTGCCGTAGAACTGCGGGTGTTTGCGTAGGTCCCAGTGCAGCGTGTGCAGTACCGGTGGCGCCGCGGCGCCCATCGCCGCGAGGACGGCCGCTCCGACCACCTCGACGTGGTCGTGCACCACGTCGAGGTCGGTGCGTCTGCGCAGCTCACGTACCACCTCCTGGAGGTGCCCGTGCGCGATGCCCATCGCCCGGTTATAGGGCTGTTGCAGATGCCTGAACTGCGGCTGGTCATAGCTGACGAGGCGTTCGTCGACCGGGAGAGTGCTCGCACCGATGGTGGCGAGCACCACGTGGACGCCCCGGCGCCGCAGCTCGGGGATCAACGTTGCCAGTACGTTCTCGATGCCGCCGTAGCTCGGCGGCGGCACCGGCAGCCACGGCCCCGCATTGATCAGCACGCGCAGCGTCACGTGAGGATCCCGGTGTCGCCGCTGTATTCCTGGCCAACGAGCTCGTCAGCAACGCAGGCAACGGCGAGCGGCGGCCGTTCCGGCACCGCGATGTCGGTGACGACAAGTTCTCGATGGATGCCGCATGCACTGTCTCCCCGGCGGAACTGGGCGAGCACGGTGGAAGGCGGCTCATCCATCACGAGGCGGCCCTGTCGCTGGAGACGGGCGAATGCGGTGAGCATGATCTGGCCCGCCATTCTGCCGAGAGCCTCGTTGTCCTGGTGGGTGTGGCACCGGTGACCCAGATCAACCTGGGCCATCGCGTCCAACCCGATCAGCTCGAGCAGGTCAACCAGCAATCCCAGCTCCGTCCCGTATCCGGTGACGAAGGGAACCTGCTCGAGAATGTCTCGCCGCCCCGCGTACTCACCGGCCAGCGGTTGCACAAAACCGGCCAGCTCGGGCCAGTACATGTTCAGCAGCGGGCGGGCGACCAGCTCGGTGACTCGTCCACCGCCGTCCGGCACGGTATGTGCCTGGTGGTTGAAGGGGCGGTAGTAGAAGCCCTTGACATAGGCCAGAGTCGGATCGGTGAGCAGCGGCCCGAGCAGTCCGGTCACGAAGTCGGCCGAGAACCCGGACAGATCGGCGTCGATGAACACGACGAGGTCGCCGTCGCTCGCGGCGAGCCCTTTCCACAGGGCGTCGCCCTTGCCGTCGAGATGAGGTAGCCAGGGCAAGACGTCGTCTTGGGCGACGACCCTGGCCCCTGACGCTGCGGCCACCTCGGCGGTGCGGTCAGAGGACCTGGAGTCGACCACGACGATCTCGTCCACCAGCGGCACTTGCTCCATCAGCTCATGACGGATCGTGGTGATGATGTCCCCGACCGTGCTCTGCTCGTCGCGAGCCGGGATCACCACGCTGACCGATGTCGCGCCCTTCGCGGTCAGCAGCTCGCCGGCCGTCCACTGGTTGGCGTGGCTACTGCGCCGGGCCAGCCAGCTGTGTACGTCGGGACCGGCGCTCAAGCCGGTACCGAACGGCCACCCTGAGACCGCCGAAGAACCACCTTGGCCGTCGGAACAGGTCGCCATCCTCCACCTCCCAAAAATAGACGGCAGTACAATCGTGACCTAATAGTGACCTACTAGTTCCCGCTGTGCAGATCGGTCGAAACCAGGGCTCCAGAATCGAACCAAAGGGGAGGTCGTGGTGGCCGGCTGCCGGATCGGATTTGTGGGAGCGGGCGGGGTGGCCTCCCGCCACGCCCAGACGCTGGCGCTGATCCCGCAGGCACACCTGATTGCAGTCACCGACGTCGACCAGGTGCGTGCCGCGCGGTTCGCCGAGCACTACGGCGGGCGTGCGGCGCCTGACCTGGAAGGCCTGCTCAACGCTGGCCTCGACGCCGTCTACGTCTGCGTGCCGCCCTTCGCACACGGCGCCGTGGAGGAGGCCGTGGCGAACGCCGGGGTGGCGCTGTTCGTCGAAAAACCGCTCGGAATTGACTGCGCAGTTGCCGAGCGAGTGGCCCGCGCAGTCGCACAAGCCGGTGTGATTACTGCCACCGGGCACCACTGGCGCTATTCAGCCGCGGTTGAACAAGCCCAGCGGTTGCTCGCTGACCGGCCGCGCCGGCTGGTTATCGGGAGCTGGCTGGACCGGGTACCCCCGGTGGGGTGGTGGTCACAGCGGTCCTGTTCCGGAGGGCAGATCGTGGAGCAGGCTGTGCACGTTCTCGACCTTGCCCGACTCCTCGTCGGCGAGGTGGCGGAGGTCTCCGCGCTCGCTGACGGGGTACCACCGGACGAACCCGGTGCGGACATCGACGGTGTCACCGTCGCCCTGCTGCGCTTCTGCGGTGGTGCGGTGGGGACGCTGGCAGCGAGCTGCCGGCTGAGTTGGAAGCACCGCGCGGGCATCGAGGTGTACGCCGACGGATCAGCACTGTCGATCACCGAGGACGAGCTGCAGGTCCGTAGCGGTGCTGACGGCAGCACGCCGCGCACCACCGCCGTGCTGCCGGAGGACGCCAAGACGGCGGCCGACCTCGCCTTCGTGGAGGCCGTCCTCGGTGTGGCCGATGACGTACGGGCTCCGTACCCGGAAGCATTGCGCACTCACCGGCTGGCGTGTGCGGTGGCTACGGCAGCCGCGACAGGCCAATCCGTCCGTCTGGAAGGTGCGCACCATGACGGCTGAGCGAAGGCTGGTCATCGAACGGCCCGGGGTTGTCGCGGTCCACGAGGGGCCACCGTCGGAGGGGCCTGCCGACGGCGAGTTCGAGGCCCGCACCGTCTACAGCGGCCTGTCCGCGGGGACAGAGCTGAGCTTCTTGCGCGGCAGCAATCCCTTCCTGGCTGGACGGTGGGATGCGGAGTTGGGGCTGTTCCGTGCGGACCAGCCGGGATTGTCGTATCCGGTGACCCAGTTGGGCTACATGGAGGTAGCGCGGGTCGGCGACAGCCGCACCCCGGTGGTACCCAGCGGGGTGCTGGTTGCCATGACCTACGGGCATCGCAGCCGGTACCTGGGGAATCCGCTGGTGGACCGGGTCGTGCCGCTACCCGACGATGTCGATCCGCTGCTCGGTATCTACGTGGCGCACATGGGTCCGATCTGCGCCAACGGTCTGCTTCACGCGGCCGCCGAGTTACACGGCACAGACGTCCGCTCACTGGCCGACGGAGTGCGCGGCCGGCACATCGTGGTCACCGGGGCCGGTGTCGTCGGGCTGCTGACCGCGATGTTCGCGCGGCGGCATGGGGCCGCCAGCGTGGTGGTGATC
>JBGSWT010000062.1:0-4220 GCA_041751815.1 Pseudonocardiaceae bacterium | reverse complement strand
GGGGTGGTCTCGGGGTCAACCTTTTGAACATCAACCTGTTCGGAGACCAGACCAATAGCGCCGGTGCCGGCGTCGGTGGCGACGGCGGCAGCGCCGATGGCGGTGCTGGCGGCGCCTGCTACAGCTGACAAAGTCGCGGCGGTGCCGCTGGGTGACCGCGTGCGGTGCCGTTAGCGAGGGAGGGGTGGCCCGGAAGCGGCTGCCCCTCCCCTCATCGTTGGTTTCAGGCAGTAACGGCATGACGTGATCGTCAATGTGCGATTGTTGAGGATCACGGCACACTAAAGCTGTACTTAAGTCGCACCAGGCGCATGCCGGGTGCTCACCCGAGGCCTGGGAGCTGTTCCATGATTCAAATCTCGACTCACCACCTCGAGGCGCTCCGCACTGTGCTGGCCGGCAAGGTGATCACGCCGGACGACGCTGACTATGACACCGCACGCATACAATGGAACAACGACATCGATCGGCGCCCGGCCGCGATCGCCCGCTGCGTATCCCCCGCCGACATCGCCGCAGCGCTCGTCTTCGCCCGAGAGCAATCATTGGAGATCTCGGTGCGCGGCGGTGGCCATGCGTTCTCCGGGGCCGGCGTCTGTGACGGTGGACTGATGATCGATCTCAGCGCGATGCGCCGCGTCACGGTCTGTGCCGCCTCTGGTGTGGCCAAGGTGGGAGGCGGCGCAACCGTGGCGGAGCTGGACGCGGCAACTCAGACTCATGGCCTGGCAGTGCCCGCAGGAGTGATCAGCCACACCGGGGTCGGTGGTCTGACACTTGGTGGCGGCATCGGATGGTTGACCCACAAGTCCGGGTTGAGCATCGACAACCTGGTATCGGTCGACGTCGTGCTTGCCGACGGTAGCTACGTGCATGCGTCGGCCGACGAGCACGCCGACCTGTTCTGGGCGATCCGCGGCGGGGGCGGCAACTTCGGCGTGGTCACGACGTTTGAGTTCCAGCTGCAGCCGATCGGACCAGAAGTGCACCTGGGACTGTTCTTCTGGGGGATGGACGACGGCGAGCAGGTGCTGCGCCTTGCACGGGACCTCATGCCAGCCCTCCCCCACGACGCCGGCGCCCAGATCGCGATTGGACTCAATGCCCCGCCGGCGCCGTTCGTACCCCAGCAGCACCACTTTGTCCCGGGCTACTTGCTGATCGTAGTTGGATTCTCCTCCGCCGAGGAACACGCCCAGCTCGTCGCGCCGATTCGGGAGACGCTACCGCCGCTGTTCGAGCTGGTCACTCCGATCCCGTACGTAGCGTTACAACGGACGCTCGACGAGACCGCTCCGTGGGGACTGCTCGGCTATCAGGAAGTGATCTACCTCGACGAGCTGACCGACGACGCGATTGCGGTGATCGTTGCGGGGATGTCTGGCAAGAGCTCGCCGATGAGCGTGTGCGTGGTGTACCGGCTCGATGGAGCATATTCGACGGTCGGCGATGACGAGACCGCCTTCGGCGGTGGGCGAGCACCGCGCTACGTCGTCAACATCGCCGGAATCGGCCCGACGCCTGAGCTGCTGACCGCCGACCGGGCGTGGGTTCGGTCGGTATGGGATGCGCTGCGGCCCTTCGCCCCGCACTCGGGTGGTTACGTGAACTCCATGACCGACGACGACGAGAGCCGGGTGCGCGCGTCCTACGGCCCGACCAAGTACGAGCGGTTGGCCCGGATCAAAGCCAGGTACGACCCGGACAACACCTTTCACCTCAACGCCAACATCAAACCCGCCTGAGTCAATTCCATCGCGAGGCCTGACCAGTCCGGTTTCACCGGCGAGGGCCAGACCATCCCAGGCGCTATCGTCATCGACGTGAGCCCCGCCCCGGCTGCGCCGACCCCCGCACCGATCGGTGTGCTCTGGGTACCTGACACCGGCGCTGACCTCGCCGTCAGCGATCTCCCCAAGCTGCTGGACCAGCCGTGATCGATCAGCAACGGTTTGCCGTCGAGCCGTGGGCTGTGCGCGAATGCGGGCTAAACCTCGTCGCGATGGGGCAGACGGAATCGGTCTTTGCGCTGGCCAATGGGCACATCGGGCTGCGCGGCAACCTCGACGAGGGTGATCCGCACGCGCTGCCCGGCAGCTACCTCAACTCCTTCTACGAGCTGCGGCCGCTGCCCTACGCCGAGGGAGGCTACGGCTACCCGGAGTCCGGCCAGACGATCATCAACGTGACCAACGGCAAGCTGATCCGGCTGCTGGTCGACGACGAGCCGTTGGACGTGCGCTACGGCCAGCTACGGTCGCACGAACGGATACTCGACTTGCGGGCTGGCACGCTCACCCGTCGCATGGAGTGGGTCTCCCCCACCGGTACGGCAGTGCGGGTGCACTCGCAACGATTGGTGTCGCTGGTTCAACGAGCCGTGGCTGCGATCAACTACGAGGTCGAGCCGGTCGACTCGCCGGTGCTACTGGTCCTGCAGTCCGAGCTGTTCGCCAACGAGCAACTTCCCGCAGCCACCGACGACCCGCGAGTGGCCGCGCTGCTCCCCGAGCCGCTGGTCGCCGAGCTGCACTGGGCCGACGACACCGCTGCCACCCTGCTGCACAGCACCCGCCAGTCCAAGCTGCGGATGGCTGCGGCGATGGACCACGACGTGGCCAGTTGCGGGCACACCGAGATCCGGTCGTCGGCCACCGAGCACGTGGCGCGGACCACTGTGATCTGCCGGCTGCAACCCGGTGAACGGCTGCAGGTCGTGAAGTACCTGGCGTACGGATGGTCGTCGCGGCGGTCGATTCCGGCGCTGAACGATCAGGTCCGGGCAGCGCTGGCGGCGGCCCGTTACACCGGCTGGGATGGACTGATTGCTGAACAGCGCCGCTACCTCGACGACTTCTGGGCCTCGGCAGACGTGGAGATCGACGGCAACCCGCAACTTCAACAGGCGGTCCGGTTCGCGTTGTTCCACGTCCTGCAAGCCGGTGCGCGCGCCGAGGGGCGCGGGATCGCAGCCAAGGGGCTTACCGGCCAGGGGTATGACGGCCATACCTTCTGGGACACCGAAACCTTTGTGCTGCCAGTGCTCAGCCATACCGTGCCCGCCGCTGCCGCCGACGCGCTGCGCTGGCGGCAGGAAATCCTCCCGCTGGCTATGGAACGTTCTCGGCAGCTCGGCTTGGCCGGTGCGGCGTTTCCCTGGCGCACCATCCGTGGCCAGGAATGCTCCGGGTACTGGCCGGCGGGTACCGCGGCCTTCCACGTCAACGCCGATATCGCCTATGCGGCGACTCGCCATGTGAACGCGACCGGCGACGCCGACTTCGAGCGCGACGTCGGGCTGGAACTGCTGGTTCAGACGGCGCGGCTGTGGCGCTCCCTTGGCCATCACGACCTGGCGGGCAATTTCCGCATCGACGGCGTGACCGGGCCGGACGAGTACAGCGCGGTGGCCGACAACAACGTCTTCACCAATCTGATGGCGCAGCACAACCTGCGTGCCGCCGCCGCGGCCGCTGGGCGGCACCTGGACGTGGCAACTGCACTCGGCGTCGATTCGGAGGAGACCGCGTCCTGGAGGGACGCGGCGGCCGGGATTGTCGTGCCCTACGACGAGAAGCTCGGCGTGCATCCACAGGCGGAGGGATTCACCGAGCATGCGGTGTGGGACTTCGCCGGCACCAGAGCCGACCAGTACCCGCTGCTGCTGCACTTCCCCTACTTCGACCTGTACCGCAAGCAGGTGGTGAAGCAAGCCGACCTGGTGCTGGCCATGCACCTGTGCCCGGAAGCGTTCACCGCCGAGCAGAAGGCCCGTAACTTCGCCTACTACGAGCGGATCACCGTCCGCGACTCGTCGCTGTCGGCGGCGACCCAGGCGGTGCTGGCGGCCGAGACCGGGCACCTCGACCTGGCGTATGAGTACCTCTGCGAGACCGCACTGGTGGATTTGGCTGATCTGGCGAACAACACCAGTCACGGCCTGCACATCGCGGCGCTGGCGGGTGCCTGGTCGGCGGTGGTGGCCGGGTTCGGCGGGCTGCGTCATCGTGACGACGGCGGCCTGGCTTTCGCTCCTCAGTTGCCCGAGGCGCTCAACAGGATCACATTCCGGCTGCGTTGGCGCGGGCGGCGGCTACAGGTGCGCATCACCCCCGGGCAAGCGGAGTACCGGCTGCTGGAGGGTGCCCAGCTGGAGCTGAGGCACCACGGGCAGCCCGTCACGGTGACCGCGGGCTCGCCGGAGATGCGGCCGATCCCGC
>JBGSWT010000061.1:0-2989 GCA_041751815.1 Pseudonocardiaceae bacterium | reverse complement strand
GCCGCTCACCGGCGTCCGCGCGGGTGCACTTTCCGGTCAGCAACCCCCCGGCCAGCGGACCCCAGGCAGCGACACCGAGATCGAGCGCCTCGGCCATCGGCAGCAGCTCGCGCTCAGGGGTCCGCGCGGCTCGACTGTACTCGAGCTGGACTGCGATCGGCGGTGTCCACCCGCGTGCGTCGGCCATCGCAACCGCGTGCGAGATCACCCACGCGGACGTGTCGGAGAATCCGAAGTAGAGGCCTCGAACAGCAGGCCGCGCTCGTGCTCGGGGCCGACCAGCAGCAACGAGGAGTCGGGCGCGATGCGCATCGGCTCGCCGGTTGCGCTGTCATGGATCAGGATGACGCTGGCGCTCACTCTGGACACACCACCACCCTGCCGAAGAATTCTCTACCCCGGTCAGCTCCGTGCTGACCCATTAGCTTTCCAGCGAGCGCCGTTCGGAGCCGAACTGCGGTCTCAGTGCCCGCGCCAACACTATTCGGAGCCGAATTGCGCTTCGGTGTGGCGGTCACCGAGCGCGCGCAGACCGGCAAGGCCGCCCTGTACCTGCGCTGGCCGACCAAGCGGGAACTCGTTCTTGATGCCTTGCGCACCGTGCTTCCCGATCCGAACGAGCTCACGATCTCCGAAGACGTCCGCACGGCGCTGCTGACCGTGCTGACCGCTTTGAACGACGTGCTTGCCGGCAACGCCGGGTCCCCTGGTATCGATGCCGTCGCCGAGCTGTACCGCACCCCGGAGCTCCGCGAGGCCTTCGTCGACCAAGTGGTCACCCCTAGGCTCGCCGTGCTGGAGCGAACCCTGCGCGAGGCGACCGACCGGGGCGAGATCGCGCCTGTGGGCGACCTTCGGCTGATCGCCCTCACCGGCCCGTCCCTACGTGCTGCAGGGTCACTTCCTCGGAGGCGCACCGCTGGCAGAAGACGAGCTGGCAAGGATCATTGACGAGATCGTCATGCCACTGCTGCGCCCGCAGGATGTCCCGAGTCGTACGGAACCGTCGTATGGAGCGCGGTGACGAGGCTGCGACTTCGCGTGGTCAGTCTCGCTGCCGCTCGGGATCGGGATCAGGCTCTACCGGCTCAGCGACGAGAGAGGACGAACGAAACGGCGCTCGGAAGGCGAACGCCCTCTGGTCCTCGGCAGTGGACTGCACCGTCCACGCCACCCTCACCGAGTAGAGAGCTGTTGGCCGCGTTCACTACTGCGTCGACGTGCGGTTCGGTGCTGTCACCCTGCACCAGAATGATCTTTGCTGCCTTTGCTCATACCGCAATGTAGCCACCGGTCCGTGTGGCAGACTCCTTCCCTCGCGCGCACACCACGCTCTAGGGGAACACGTGAGTAACGAGAACCAGTTGATCGGCGCCGCCAGCGATACCGGCAACGTCCTGGCCGGCACGGCGCTGGGCGCACTGCTGGGTGGGAGCGGCGCGGCGCAGGGCTTCTCGATCGACTACGAGCGCGTCCCGCAAGCCATCGCCGACTTCGAAGAGGCCGCCAAGTTCTTCAGGGACCGGGCGAGGGAGGCGCAAAGACTGACGAACATCCCTGCTCCAGGCATCGATGGGGTCAGCATGAACGCGGTAGTCCAGATCGGCCGATGGGCATCGGACGCCGGCACGAACAACCTAGAGGCAACTCTTAAGGCGGGTGCGAAGCAGCTTGAAGACCTGGCGCATAAGCTACGCGAGGACCTGAAAATCTACCTACAGGTCGAGGAGTTGAATATCCCGAAGGCTAGCCCGGGGCTGCCGCTATGAGGGCCGGTCTGGTGTTCGGCGTGATCGCGACTGGCTCGGTAATCGTTTTGGCGGGTTGCGGAACTGGCGCGAATGCGCCACCGGAGCAGGTCCAACCTGGTCCTACGCAGGCGGCCAGCCCAATCCCGCCGGTGACTAACCCGCGCGATGTGGCTGCTCTAGCCCGGCGACCATGCGAGTTGCTCACCTCGCAGCAAGCTAAGGGTTTCGGCCTTGACCTTCCGTCGAGGCAGTACGATGCTGCTCTCGGCGACGTGGGCTGTGAGTGGACGACCATTACACGTGAGCGAGAAACAATTCGAACGGTTAGTATTAGCACGTTCACCAACAACCCCACCTTGGAAGTCGCCTACGGCAAGCGTCAGGCCCTGCCATTCTTCGAGCTCACTGAAATTTCCGGTTATCCAGCCATCGTGACGAGGACGAACGCCGACATTGCCAGCTGCGACATTGACGTCAAAGCTGCGGAGCGCCAGAGCGTTACGGTGATCTATGACTCAAAGGAGCTCAACAACAATCCGCAGCAGTCGTGTGAAGTCGGTAAGCAGGTTGCCGCGGCGGTGCTGATGAATCTGCCGCTGAAGAGTTGAGGGGACGCAGTGATGGGGACGAACTTCAACTACGACGATACCGACCATCAGGTCATCTTCGACCGCATCAACGGTGGGGCGGGGTCGGGTTCGCTGCAGGAGGCCAGCCAGGCGTGGCAGCGGCTGGGCGATGATGTCGGGGCGATCGGAAAGTCCTACGTGCACAGTGGGCTGCGCGGCATCCTCGCCTCCCGGGAGGGCGCGGCGGCTGAGGCAGCGGCAGCGGTTACCAGCGCGATGCTGCCGTGGATGGATGACGTTGCGCAGGTGGCGACCACGGCAGCGCAGCGGACACAGGGCCAGGCCGACTACTGGGTCGCCACCAAGCACAACGTCCCACCGGTCCCGCCGGCACCGCAGTCAGCCAGCTTCTTCGGTGATCCCTCTGAGTGGATGGCGCAGAAGATGGATTGGCTTCCGGGTCTGACCACCGAGGAGGAGAAAGCCCAACAGCGCCAGCAGGACGCCGCAGAGCAGGCCCGCCAGGCGATGCGGGTGTATCAGTCCAGCTCCAACGGCAATATCGATCTCGCACCGGCCTTCACCGCGCCGCAGGCATTGAACGCCAGCATCGGGGCACTCCCGCTGACCGACGCCAGAGCTGACGGCGCCGCCAGCTCTGCACCCTCG
>JBGSWT010000060.1:0-2693 GCA_041751815.1 Pseudonocardiaceae bacterium | reverse complement strand
ACCCACCCACCGCCCGGCAGCTGTCCGATCCCTGCACGACCAACTCCGCGCCACCCACGCCGTATGAACTGAGCGTAGCCGCGAGCAGCGATCGCCGAATACTCACACCTGTCCATCGCGACCAAATGGGGCCTGGATCATTACGACGCCCTATACCAGCTGTTCACCACCGGAGCCTGGCTACTGGCTACCACCAGCGGCCCAATCCTGCTGAATAGCTACGACCGAGTCGGCTCGTCTATTTGACATGCATCCTCGACGGGCGTCTAGTCAGATCAACTGGCGTCCGCAACGAACTCATCGACTAGTCTTTCGACAGTGCGCCAGATCGTGGAAAGCACCTGCGGCTCTGCAGCATCGACGCTGTCGTAGATCATCCGCACGCGAGCGTGGGAGATCTCGCAGAAGTTCGATATCTCAACCCGCAGTTGACGATCGATGAACTGGTCGAGCCCGGACGCGACGAAGTCCCGCATTGAGGTGCCAGCTAAGCCGACCCATGTCATGGTCTGCACGGTCAAGTTGGAGCCTTGATTGGTATAGGCGAAGCCGTACGTCCAAGTGCGTTCGATCCAGCCCTTGAGGATGGCTGGCGGGGCCGACCACCACACCGGAAAAACGACGATGATGTGGTCAGCGGCACCGATGCGGCCCACGTGCCGCTGCACCTCTGGCGAGTACTGCTTATCCGGGTTCTGCCAGCTAGGCTCGTCGTCCGGCCTCATCCGTGGGTCGAAGTCCTCGACGTATAGGTCGAGAAAATCGATGACGAACCCGGTGGCGATCAGTCTCTCGCGTATCCGGGTCGCCACCTGCGCAGTGAGCGAGGTAGCCCGCGGATGGGCCAGGACGAGCAGCACGCGAGGTGTCATCCTCTATTGATGTGTACCCGCTTGTGCCGGCTTTCGGTGAAGGCGGCTGGTCGGCATGCGGTGGTGCACCGCGCCATGGCGTTGAGGTCGTCCAGGCGCCAAGAGGTTTCCACGCTGCTGTACTTGCTGAGCTCGGCGAGTTTTTCCGGGCGCGACGTCAACGTTCGTGTGTTGACGTCGATGGTCTCGACGAGGATCTCGTCGTCAGCGACCTCGAAGTGCTCGTGCAGGAGCGCAACACCGAACCGCTGCAACGCGCCGTGTTTGACCAGAATAGCGCGTATCTCGGCCAGACACGGCTGGTCCGCGTCCGACAGGGGGGCGACCTCGTCGATGTCGGGAAGGGTGTGAAGGGGTGCTCCGCCAATTGTGCTCATTGGTGGTCTCCTCGTCTATGTTGGTGCGCGTCTCGTAGATGTGAGCGCACGGCATGAGCCGTCGCCTTACCTCGAGTAGGGCTGGTTCAGGTTCGGGACCGAGTGGTAGGGATCGAGTAGCTCGTAGCTTGTCAACGCAGGTTCCCCCGTTACCGTCCGTGCCTGGGACCAGGGAAGAGCAGACAGGGCCGGGCGGTCAACGCCGCCGGACGAATCCGGACAGCCCCGGACGGTAGTTCCACGGTTGCGCTCCGTGGATCAAACGGGCAGTCTCGAAGGGACGCTGGGCGAGGGGAGCAGATGCAAGACGGCGACCGGCCAGACAGATGCTGGCATGCCTGCTGATCAGCAGGGGTTCATTCGGCAGCTCAACGCCCTTCGGACGTGGGCGGGGAACCCGTCCTACTCCGAACTGGCTCGGCGCTGTGGAATTCCGAGAAGCACGCTGGCTGATGCGTTCACGGACAAAAGGAAATCCTTGCCCTCGCTCGATCTGGTGATCAGGTTGGTTCGGGCGCTGGGGTGTGATCGCGTGGAGGTAGAGCAGTGGAGCGCTGCTTGGCGTTGGCTCGCCGCTCGGCGTCGCCCGTCCACCGAGACCGCTACCGAGGATCAGGACGGGCTTGGCGAGGCGTTTTTCATGAAACTGAATCCGGATGGTGCGACCGAGTACTTCGCTATGTACCGCCGGGATGTGCTGACCATTGGCGCGACCTCCATGCTTGGTTTAATGATTCCAGTCAATGGGATCGAGGAGACGGCCCGGAATCCGGCCACGATCGGGCTCTACCGGGAAACGTTCGATCTGCTCCGGCGTAAAGGCCAGACCGTGAGCCCCGGCATGGTGTTACCCGAGGTCACCGTGTTGGTGGGCCAGGTCCAGCACCTCGCCCGGTTGGCTCCGCCGGAGAGCCGCGATCGATTTCTGATGCTTGCGGCGCGTGCTGCCGAATACGCGGGCTGGATGGCGCAGGAGGCGGGTTCCAACGACGCCGCCTGCCGGTGGACGGCGAAGGCCGTCGAGTTGGCCGTCGCGGCGAGGGATCGGGAACTGGAGGCCTACGCCATGGTAAGGCGTGGGCTGATCGCCCTATACCGGTCGGACGCGTACAGCACGATCGGCAGCGCGCTGAAGGCGCAGGCCAACACCAAGGTCGGTCCGAGGGTACGCGGCCTCGCGGCACAACGTGAGGCACAGGGCTACGCGCTTGCGGGAGACGAGACCCGCTGCCTTCGGGCGCTGGACCGGGCTGCTGACCTGCTCGCTCATGCCCACGCGGAAGAGCAGATCGGGCCGATTCTCGGCCCGACTAACACCGCCGACCAGGCAGCTGTCGCCACTGGATGGTGCCTGCACGATCTTGGCCGCTCCGGCGAGGCGACGGAGGTGCTCGGCGCTCAGTTCGCGGCCATCCCACTCTCGGCGTCGCGGGCGCGGGCCCGC
>JBGSWT010000059.1:0-4392 GCA_041751815.1 Pseudonocardiaceae bacterium | reverse complement strand
GACGTCGGCCACCGTGCGGCACCCCAACCGATGCAACGCCTCAGCGGTGCGCCGCCCCACTCCCCACAACGCCGACAGCGGCAACGGGTGCAGGAACTCCAGCGTGCCGTCGGCGGGCACCACCAGCAGCCCATCCGGCTTGGCCAATCCGGACGCGAGCTTAGCCAGGAACTTGCTCCGGGCCACCCCCACCGAACAGTTCACCCGGTAGGTGTCATAGACCTGCCCGCGGATCCACTCCCCGATCCCGGCCGGGCTCATCCCCAACCTGCGCAACGACCCGCCGACGTCGATGAAGGCCTCGTCAAGGCTCAACGGCTCAACCAGGGGGCTGATCTCGCGGAACAGCGCCATCACTCCTCGGGAGACCTCCGCATAGCGAGGGAACTGCGGCGGCACGAACTCCGCCTGCGGGCACAGCCGGCGGGCCTGCGCCACCGGCATCGCCGAGCGGATCCCGTGAGTCCGGGCCTCGTAGCTCGCGGACAGCACGACACCACGGTTGCCGGCCGGGTTGCTGCCGCCCGCCACCACGACCGGCAACCCAGCCAGTTCAGGACGTTCGCGAACCTCGATCGACGCGTAGAAGGCATCCATGTCGACGTGCAGTACGGTGCAGCCCCCGTCGTCTGCGCGGTTGGCCAGCCTGCGTCGTGCAAGTACGTCCCGCGGTAAGTCTGCCCGGGGTAAATCTGCCCGGGGTAAGTCTGCGCTGCGCCCCACAGCACCCTCCAGCACGTCCTAGCACGTCACAGACCAAGTTCCTCGAACTTCTGTTCGATAATCTTACCGCGCTGAGGGACGCTGCGGCAGAGCGCCGAGCTGGGGCACCATAAGCTGCCCCGGTGCGAACCCTGGCGGTGCTCAGCCTCAAGGGCGGAGTAGGCAAGACCTCGATAGTACTCGGGCTCGCCGGTGCTGCCCTGGAGCGAAAGATCCGGACCCTGGTCATCGACCTCGATCCGCAGGGAAACTGCACGGCAGCCCTGGATGCCGACGTGACGAAGTCGACGCTGGCCGATGTGCTGGCCGATCCAGAGCCCTCGGTGCTGAGGTCTGCGATCGCACCCAGCGGCTGGGGCGAAGGTCTGGACGTTCTGGTCGGTGCTGAGGAAGCCGAGGCACACAATCGGCCGGCGCCCGATGTCACCCGGCTCAGCTGGCTGGACCACGCGCTGTCCATCCTCGATGACCCCGCCGATGGTGCGGCCGGCCACGACGGTTCACCGTATCGGCTGGTGCTGTTGGACTGCCCACCCTCGCTAGGGCTACTCACCCGCTCGGCACTGGTCGCAGCCGACCGTGCGCTGCTGATCACCGAACCGACCATCTATGCGGTCGCCGGTGTCCAGCGTGCCTTCGAAGCCGTACAGCGCGAGCGCGAACACAATCCCCACTTGCAGGCTATGGGCGTCGTGGTCAACCGGGCACGGGTGCGCTCCAACGAGCACAACTACCGGATCAACGAGCTCCATGAGATCTTCGGACCGCTGATGCTGCCCACCGTACTGCCGGACCGCTCGGCGGTGCAGCACGCCCAAGGCGCCGGGCTGCCGATCCAGCGCTGGGGCACGCCTGGCGCTCGGGAGATCGCGGTGGCCTACGACGTGCTACTGGCTCGGATGCTGCGTACTACCCAGCTCAGACGGCGCACCGAGGCGCAGGTAGCGACCGCTGCGGCGAGGAAGCACCGGTCCGACGGCTGACTGGAGCCCTTTCCGGCCGAGTCAGCCCTGCCCCGGCTGACGCTGGCTCTGCGGAGGCAGGGCCTGCTGCGGTGGCGAAGCGGGTTGTGGTGTGGTCTCACCGGCGGTGACCTCACCCGCGACTGGCGCCCCGTGCATCGAGGCGCGGATCTGCTCAAGTCGGGAATGGCCCGCCATATCCAGCGTCGACTGCTGCACCTCGAGCATCCGCCCCTGCACAGAGTTCTGGGCCAGCTCCGCGGACCCGACTGCATTAGCGTACCGGCGCTCGATCTTGTCCCGGACCTCGTCGAGCGACGGTGTGCTGCCTGGCGCGGCCAGCTCGGACATCGACTGCAGCGAGGCGGAGACCTGCTCCTGCATTTTCGCCTGTTCCAGCTGAGAGAGCAGCTTGGTCCGCTCCGCGATCTTGCCCTGCAGCACCACTGCGTTGCGCTCGACCGCCTGCTTGGCCTGGCCGGCGGCCTGCAGGGACTGGTCATGCAGCGTCTTGAGATCCTCCACGGACTTCTCCGCAGTCACCAGCTGGGTGGCGAAAGACTCTGCGGCCTGCTCGTACTGCTGCGCCTTGGCCTCATCACCCTTGCCCCGCGACTCTTCGGCGAGCACCAGAGCCTGCCGGGTCGAGGACTGAAACTTCTCAATCTCACCGAGCTGCCGGTTGAGCCTCATCTCCAGCTGGCGTTGGTTGCCGATGACGGCAGCGGCCTGCTGGGATAGTGCCTGGTGCTGCCGCTGCGCGTCTTCGATGGCCTGCTGGATCTGCACCTTGGGGTCAGCGTGCTCGTCGATCTTGGACGAGAACGCCGCCATGAGGTACTTCCATGCCTTCACGAACGGGTTGGCCATCTCCTCCGCTGCCTCCTTGTGACGAATCGGGTCCGGCATCGCCCCACCCGACCGGCGCCCCACCCAATCAGCGCAGCCGCGTGCTGACCCCATCGTGTCAGGTGCGGGGCAGCGCTTCCACCGACCCCAGGGAGAACTGGGGGATACCCCGGATCTGGCTCGCTCGCTTCCCGGAGGAGCTCAGGCCGCAACCAGCTCGGCAGGGACCGTGTCGGGCACCTCAGGCAGGTACACCGGACCGAGATCATTCGCCACCAACCGCAAGAGCTCGTCCAACGGCAGATCGAGCGCGTCACAGATGGACCCGAGGAGCTCGCTGGACGCCTCCTTGCGCCCCCGCTCCACCTCGGAGAGATAACCCAGGCTCACCCGGGCAACCCGGGACACCTCGCGCAGTGTGCGGCGCTGCGAGGTCCGCGTCCGGCGCAGCCGCTCGCCGATGGCCTCCCGCAGCAGCGTCATCGCGTTTCCCTTCTGGGTGTCGGCCGTGTCTCGTGTCTCTTGGTTACTGGTTTGCCTTGCCCCTACCGTACTCAGAGCCCGGCTGCTCAGGCGTCCGCCGTGGGCGAACGCCACCGCGCGTGACAACGCCGCCTCCGCGGGACCAAGTACGTCGGCGGGGTCATGGCAGCGCGACCGCCCGGCGACCGGTGGCGCGCAGCCGTAACGCACGCACGACGTAGTCAACGGCGGTGACGATGGTGAGCACCAGCGCGATGCCCATCACC
This sequence comes from Pseudonocardiaceae bacterium, assembly GCA_041751815.1. Taxonomy (GTDB): domain Bacteria; phylum Actinomycetota; class Actinomycetes; order Mycobacteriales; family Pseudonocardiaceae. The sequence goes on along the minus strand of JBGSWT010000059.1, from coordinate 1,109 downwards.
GTCCAGCGCACCGGATAGGCCGCCAGTGGCAGCGGCAGCACGTAGAGCCCAATGGCAACAACCTGCGCGAGGGCCTTGACCTTCCCACCACGACTGGCCGGAATCACCCCGTAGCGCAGCACCCAGAACCGCAGGGCGGTGACGCCCAGCTCCCGTCCGCCGATCAGCAGGGTGATCCACCAGGGCAGCTCCCCGAGCACGCTCATGCCCACCAGCGCTGCCCCCATCAGAGCCTTGTCCGCAATCGGGTCGGCGATCGTGCCGAAGTTCGTGACCAGGCCGCGACGTCGGGCAAGATCGCCATCGAGCCGGTCGGTGAGCGAGGCGAGGGCGAATATCACCGCTGCGGTGATCCGCCACGCCGGATCGGTGCCGCCCTCGGCGAACAGGGCGAGCACGAACACCGGCACCAGCACCAGCCGTGACATGTTCAACAGGTTGGCCTTGTTCCACACCGGGACGTTGGTTGCCGGCGGCGGGCTCACGGTGCGCCGCCGGCCGGCACGATCAGCTGGACCGGCTCGACGACCAGGTCGACGCCTTGGGCCGCGAGCACTCGGCAGCGCACCAGATCGCCGACCGAGAGCGAACCGGTTTCCGGGCCAGTGACTAGGCACTCGCCGTCCACCTCGGGGGCCTGGTGCTCAGCCCGCCCGATGACCTCGTCGCCCGCGTCGTCTTCGTCTTCGACCAATACGTCAACAGTGTCACCGACTCGCTCTTCGGCACGCTGCGCGGTGAGCTGCTCGACCAACTCGCTGATGTGTGCGACGCGTTCGGCGACGGTGTCTTCGTCGTGTTTCCCGGCCAAACCGGCGGCCTCGGTGCCGTCCTCGTCGGAGTAGCCGAACACCCCCACCGCGTCCAGCCGTGCCTCGATGAGAAACCGCTCCAGCTCAGCGACGTCGGCCTCGGTTTCTCCCGGGAAACCGAGGATCACGTTGCTGCGCGCTCCCGCTGCGGGCGTGTGGCGCCGGATCTGGCCCAGCAGCGCCAGGAAGGTCTCGCGCGAGCCGAACCGGCGCATTCGGCGCAGCACCGGCTCGCTGGCGTGCTGGAAGGACAGGTCGAAGTAGTCGGCCACGCCCTGGGTTCCCGCGATGGCCGCG
>JBGSWT010000058.1:0-5353 GCA_041751815.1 Pseudonocardiaceae bacterium | reverse complement strand
GCGGCCTCCAGGCCGAGCAACCCGCCGCCGACCACTACCCCGGAGCGGCGACCCGCGGCCGTCGTCTGCATCGCACGTTGCGCCGCCGCGCGGATGGCGTCGAGGTCCTCCGGAGTGCGATAGACATAACAACCGGGCAGGTCACGGCCGGGTATCGGGGGCACGAAAGGTGCCGAGCCGGTGGCCAGCACCAGGGCGTCGTAGCCGACCCGGTGCCCGGACGCGGTACGGACTGTGCGCTTACGCCGGTCGATCGCCACGCACGGGTCACCGAGCCGCAGCTCGACCCGGTCGTCCTCCACGGCGGGCAGCGCCAGCGTCTGAGCGTCCCAGGAGTCCACATACGATGACAGGGCGACCCGGTCGTAGGCCGGTCTGCTCTCCTCGGCAAGTACTACGACCCGCCACTGCCGGGCAACGTCGCGGCCGACCAAGGCCTCCACCATGCGGTGCCCGACCATGCCATGGCCTGCGACGACGAGAGTGCGCATCACGCGCTTCCTTCCTGCCAGGCAGCAGCGGGCTGGTGAGCTGCCCAATTACAGAGCAGCTCTCCAGCCGTATTAATAGCTTCCGGTCATGGTTGACATCTTGAGCGCGCTTCGTGAACGCAGTGTTTCCGCACTGTTTCGTCACACCCCGGCATAGGCGAGTCGTGGATGCTCGGGCGCCGTGGCGGGTGCCGGGCGCAGATAGATCACGTAGGTGACGACAACGCACGCCCCGTAGAAGGCCAGGAAGGACCAGAACGCGGGTACCCCGGATCCTGTGGTGAGGAAGGATTGCCGGAAGGCGAGGTTGATGAGCAGCCCGCCCATCGCACCGATCGAACCGGCGATACCGATCACTGCGCCCGACAGCCGACGCGCTCTCATCAGAGCAGACTGCTTCAGTTCACCGGACGCGATCGCGATCCGAGCCCTACCGGCGAAGATCGACGGGATCATTTTGTAGGTGGAGCCGTTGCCGATTCCGGAGAGCACGAACAAAACGATGAAGCCGGCCATGAACAGCGCCAGCGACTTCTGGTTGGAAGCCATGATGACCACACCGGTGGCCAGCGCCATCCCGATGAAGTTCCAGACGGTGACCTTGGCGCCACCGAACCGGTCAGCCATCCATCCACCGACTGGACGGATCAGTGAGCCGATCAGCGGGCCGATGAAGACGACCGAGGCGGCCTGCAACGGGGTACGACCGAACTGGGTTTGCAGTACCAGGCCGAAGGCGAAGCTGTAACCGATGAACGAGCCGAACGTGCCGATGTAGAGAAACGACATCACCCAGGTCTGGGTGTCCCGGACCGCTTCGCGGATCGCGCCGGTGTCGTTGCGTACCGAGGAGATGTTGTCCATGTACCGCGCCGCACACAGCGCGGCGATCAGGATCAGCGGGACGTAAATGGCCAACACCAGGCGGGGGTAGGCGGTCCCGACCGTCGCGATCACCACCAGGCCGAGCAACTGCACCGCAGGCACGCCGATGTTCCCACCGCCGGCGTTGAGCCCGAGTGCCCAGCCCTTGCGGCCCTCCGGAAAAAAGGTGTTGATGTTGACCATGGAAGAGGCGAAGTTGCCACCGCCCAAGCCACCGAGTGCCGCGACCATCACGAGCGTTGTGTAGGACGTGCCCGGATGCATGACGATGAGCGCCAGAACGGTCGGAACGAGCAGCAACAAGGCGCTGACAATGGTCCAGTTGCGCCCGCCGAACCGGGCCGGTGCCATCGTGTACGGGATCCGGATCAGCCCGCCGATCAGCGCAGGCAGCGACACGAGTAAGAACTTGCCTGCCGGGTCGATGCCGTACGCCGGACCCATGAACAGCACGAGAACTGACCAGACTGTCCACATCGAGAACCCGATGTGCTCGGCGAAGATCGAGAACCACAGGTTCCGGTTCGCCACCCGCTTGCCGGTCTGCTCCCAGAATCCGGCATCTTCTGGCTCCCAGTGGTCAATCCATCGCCCCCCGCGGGCCGGTGCCGGTGCAGCCGGCCTCATCTCGGTGGTGCTCATCGTGCCTCCTGAGCTGGTGGGTACGATAAGCGACGCTAAGTGCCGGTTATGTTCGTTGTGTTGCTGCTTGTTGCAGCGCCGAGAACTCCCGTTCACATGGTGAACCCGTCCCGGCGTGAGGCTCCGGTCTGCTACAGGACAGATGCTCCAGGACAAATACGGTGTTGGCGGTGCAAGCAAAAATCTGGTGCGCTGCGGGTGCGTCCGCGCTAGCGTCGTCGCATGATCTGCTGAGTCTCGTGCCGCGCCGTTGGGCGCGGGCGACTCGCCGCGGTCCAGCGGCGCGCCGAACTTTCACTGGTAACGCCCTCGGACGTGTCGGTCCGAGCCGGCTACTGCGCCCGCACACCGGGCGCTATCGCTGCCCCACGCACGTCGAGTCGAGGAGACCTCATGGAACATCAATCCGAGCCCCGGGGCCAACACGAGGCAGACGATGCCGCTTCGCCCGTACCCAATCGCCGCGAGCGCCGCGGCCACAAATCCGAGGCATCGCCGCAGCATGGCGGTAAGTCGGCGGTCGGGCGCAGGCACGCACCGGTCAAGCAGTTCAACCGCCGCCGTGGCGGTGGGTGAACTGCTCGTGAGTGGCATTCGGTGCCATGGCACCGAATGCCACTCACGAACTCAGTACGTGGGCTGAGAGGGATCCACCTGCTTGGCCCAGGCCAGCACCCCGCCACCGACGTGCACGGCGTCCCGGAAACCGGCCTTGTGCAGCGCGGCCAGCGCCTCGGCGGAGCGCTGCCCGGACTTGCAGTGCAGCACGAGCGGCTTGTCCTGGGGCAGCTCTGCCAGTGCCTCACCGGACAGGATCCGGTCCTTGGGGATCAGCGTGGAGCCCGGGATCTTGACGATCTCGTACTCATGGGGCTCCCGGACATCGATCAATGCGAAGTCCTTACCGGAGTCCATCATCTCCTTGAGCTCAACCGCGGTGATCGTCGAGCCCGCCGCGGCGCTGGCGGCCGCGTCGCTGACCGTGCCACAGAACTGCTCGTAGTCGATCAGCTCAGTGATCGGCTCGGCCGCCGGGTCCCTGCGGATCTTGATGGTGCGGTAACTCATCTCCAGCGCGTCATACACCATCAGCCGGCCCAGCAACGTCTCGCCGATTCCGGTGATGAGCTTGATCGCTTCGGTCACCATGATCGAGCCGATCGAGGCGCAGAGCACACCCAGCACGCCGCCCTCGGCGCAGGACGGCACCATCCCGGGCGGTGGCGGCTCCGGGTACAGGTCGCGGTACTGCAGTCCCTGACCGCCCGGAGCGTCGGCCCAGAACACTGATGCCTGACCCTCGAAGCGGAAGATCGAGCCCCAGACGTAGGGCTTGCCGAGCAGCACGGCAGCGTCATTGACCAGGTAGCGGGTGGCGAAGTTGTCGGTGCCGTCCAGGATGAGGTCGTAGCCACGGAAGACGTCCAGTGCATTCGACGACTCCAGCCGCAGCTGGTGCACGTTCACGTGAACGAACGGGTTGATCTCCCGGATGGAGTCCCGGGCGGACTCACCCTTGGGCCGGCCGATATCGGACTGGCCGTGGATCACCTGGCGTTGCAGATTGGACTCGTCGACCTCGTCGAACTCGACGATGCCCAGCGTGCCGACACCAGCCGCGGCCAAGTACAACAAGGCCGGACTGCCCAGGCCGCCAGCGCCAATCACCAGTACCTTCGCGTTCTTCAGCCGCTTCTGACCGTCCATCCCGACCTCTGGGATGATCAGGTGACGGCTGTAGCGGGCCACCTCTTCCTTGGTCAGCTCCGCGGCGGGCTCCACCAGCGGTGGCAGGCTCATCGGCGCACTCCTCGGTGTCAGTGCATCTCTCACTCAGATGTAACACCCCCGGCCCGATCGCTCTTCCCGCCCGCGCCTCGCGTTCTGGATGCAGACTGCGGTAGGGGTCCGGGTCAGTTGACTGTGGGGAACGGCCACGCGTTGGGTTGGCACACCAGCCCGTCCGGGTTAACCCGGTCGGTGCCCAACACCGCGAGGTAGTCGTCGGCCACCCCCCAGGTCTGTTGCATCATCACCGGCGCCAGCCGCCCGGTCGCCTCACACGCGATGTGCGGGAAGCCCAGTCCGTGCCCCACCTCGTGGTTGACCACGTACTGCTGGTACTGGACCACATTGCCCTGAAAGGCCACTGCCCCGCGGGCCCAGCGGGCGGTGTTGATCACTACCCGCTGATCCTCGGGCTTCCAGCAGGAAGCATCGAAGGGAATCCGAAAGCCGCAGAGCCTGCGAGTGGTCATCTGTGAGGTGAGGCTGATCCGCAGGGTCGCTGCCCGGCTGTCATCGATCCGTTGGAACTGGTAGCGCCCGCTGCCGATCCAGCTTTTCGGATTGTTCAGTGTGCTGTCCACGGTGGTGGCAAAACCCGCTGGACCACCTTCGAGCTCGACCCCATCTTCGATCTCGATGGTGTAGGTGAACAGCTCACCCGTCCCGAACGGCGCACCCACGCCAGGGACCACCCGCCAGGTACCGGCGCCCTGGACGGTGAACGGCCCGCCACCGGGCAGTTCGGCGGATGCCTTCACCGCCTCGAAACCTGGGCCGGCCAACGGGTTGGGTATCAGCGGCTGCTGCGCGGGATCAGACGTGGTGGGCTGCTCTGACGGCAGCGCCGACGATCTGGCCGCGTCAAGTACCGCCAACACGGTGAGCACCACCAGCACGGGCAGCGCATAGACCCGCCAACCATAGATGGACACCGCACGGGACAGGCGCCCAGATATACGGCCTACCGAACCACGACCGACCGAACCACGACCTGCCGAACCACCGTGCCGCGGTACCGGCTCGGGTCGCGGGTCCCACGACGCGGCCAGCGGCTCGTCGTTGAGGATGTGCGAGCCCCTGTACCGCTCGGTGCGGTGCGCCGAGATCCGCTCGTCGTCCCAACGACGACCAGCAGGCCCGCTGGGGACCCCTGGACGGGGCCGACCGCCAGCGGGCGCGCGGCCCGCAGGATCGGCTCGCGTCGGGCGGATCATCGCGCAAGGATCGCACAGCCACTCTCGCGTGCTTCGCGCATATCACCACGCTGCAGCTGGCTGGATCTGACCTCCGGTCCAGCGGCGGCACCGGGATACCGGCTAGTAGGGTCGATCAAGTCAGGCAAAGCGAAGGAGGACGATGACCGAGACGGCGTCGACCCGCGCGGGCGCGATGCCCCGTGGGGTGCGGATGCCCCGGGACGAGCGGCGAGCTCAACTGCTCAGTGCGGCGACCGACGTCTTCGTCAACAACGGGTATCACGCCACCGTCATGGATGACATCGCCGAGCATGCCGGGGTCAGCAAGCCGGTGCTCTACCAGCACTTTCC
>JBGSWT010000057.1:0-16286 GCA_041751815.1 Pseudonocardiaceae bacterium | reverse complement strand
CCCGCTACCGTGCCCCGTGTTTGACCATGTCATACCTGGGCAGGACGACCCAGACGCCATCTGCGCGGGCAACACCGACAACGGGTTCTACGGTCATGGCCTGGTCAACGCGCTGATGGCAGTGAGCGCGCCGCCGAGTTCAGCGCCCGACCGGGCTGATCGGTAGCAGCTCGTGGCCGCTGGGTCCGACCTGGATGTCGGTACCCATCGACGGGCAGACCCCGCAGTCAAAGCACGGGGTCCACCGGCAGTCGTCCTGCTCGCGGCCGGCCAGCGCGTCCTGCCAGTCGTCCCAGAGCCACTCCTTGTCCAGACCGGAGTCCAGATGGTCCCAGGGCAGCACCTCGTCACGTCCGCGTTCGCGGGTGGTGAACCACTCCAGTGACACGCCCAGCGGGGTGAGCTCCTCGGTGCAGGCGGCGACCCACCGGTCGTAGTTGAAGTGTTCGCTCCAGCCGTCGAACCGGCCACCGTTGCGCCAGACTCGTTCAATCACCCGGCCGACCCGCCGGTCCCCGCGGGACAGTAGGCCCTCGATCAGCGCGGGCTTGCCGTCGTGGTAGCGCATGCCGACATTGCGGCCGATCTTACGGTCGCTGTTGATCTCCGCGCGGAGTTTCCGCAGCCGGTTGTCGACGACGTCGGGACGCTCCTGAGCGACCCATTGGAACGGGGTGTGCGGCTTAGGCACAAAGGCACCGATCGAGATCGTGCACCGGATGTCCTTACTGCCGCTGGCTTCCCGGCCGGCTCGAATCACGTTGTGCGCCATCTGGGCGATCTGCACCACGTCGTCGTCGGTCTCGGTGGGCAGACCGCACATGAAGTACAGCTTCACCTGCCGCCAGCCCGCACCGAACGCGGTGGAGACCGTACGAATGAGATCTTCTTCGGACACCATCTTGTTGATCACCCGGCGGATCCGTTCGGAGCCGCCCTCGGGGGCGAAGGTCAGGCCGGAGCGGCGGCCGTTGCGGGAGATCTCGTTGGCCAGGTCGATGTTGAACGCGTCCACTCGGGTCGACGGCAGGCTCAGGCTGGTTCCGGTGCCCTCGTAACGGTCGGCCAAGCCCTTGGTGATCTCGCCGATCTCGGAGTGGTCAGCGCTGGACAGTGACAGCAGCCCGACCTCGCTGAACCCGCTGGCTTCCAGACCGCGCTGGACCATCTCCCCCACACCTTCGATGGACCGTTCCCGCACTGGGCGGGTGATCATTCCGGCCTGGCAGAACCGGCAGCCACGAGTGCAACCGCGGAAGATCTCCACGCTCATCCGTTCGTGCACACTCTCCGCGATCGGCACCAGTGGCTGCTTCGGGTAGGGCCACTCGTCGAGGTCCATCGTGGTGCGTTTGGCTACGTGCTGTGGAGCGCGTCCTTTGCTGACGACGTGTCGGATCCGGCCGTCCGGAAGGTAGCCGACGTCGTAGCAGCCCGGCAGGTAGACGCCGTCGATCTCGGCCAGCTGACCCAACAGTTCCTGGCGGCCTCCCGGGCAACCTTGTGCCTTCCAGTTCCGCACGATCACGGTGATCTCGAGGACGGCCTCCTCGCCGTCTCCCAGGACCGCGGCATCGATGAAGTCGGCGATCGGCTCCGGGTTGAACGCGGCGTGGCCGCCGGCGATGACGACGGGATGTTCGTCGGTGCGCTCGTGGGCGTGCAAGGGGATCCCTGCCAGGTCCAGCGCGGTGAGCAGGTTCGTGTAGCCGAGTTCGGTTGCGAAGGAGACTCCGAGCACGTCGAAAGCACCGACCGGCCGGTGCGACTCCACGGTGAACTGCGGGACCCTGTGCTCGCGCATCAGCGCTTCGAGGTCGGGCCAGACCGCGTAGGTCCGTTCGGCGAGGACGTCGGGCTGCTCGTTGAGCACCTCGTAGAGGATCATGATTCCCTGATTGGGTACCCCGACCTCGTAGGCATCCGGGTACATCAATGCCCAGCGCACCGTAGTGGTGTCCCAGTCCTTCACCGTGGCGTTGAGCTCGCCTCCCACGTACTGCACCGGCTTGGAGATCCGGGGTAGCAGTAACTCCAGCTGCTCGAACACCGACGTGACGGCCATGCCGCTCAGGGTAGTTGGCCGCCCTTCAAGGGCTACCAACCCGGGCTCGTGGGGCCGTTAACTGCTACCAACCCTCGGGTCGGGGCTTCACGCCGCTCGCCGACGTAGGGTGCGCTGCACTCGCTCGGCCACCCCGTCAGGGTCACGCATCACGTCCCACCAAGTGAAGCGCAGCACGGTCCAGCCAAGCTCAGGCAGGCTGTTCTGCCGCCAACGGTCGCGGAACACCGCTTCGGGCAGGCCGTGCGGATCCGCGCCGTCGAACTCCAGCGCAACCTTCTCGCGCAGGTAGCCACCATCGAGCCGAGCGACCAGCGTGCCGTCCGGCGCCCATAGCTGGTACTGCGGGACGGGCAGAGGCACCCCGCGATCACGCAACACCAGACGCCCCGCAGTCTCGAGGATCGACTCCGCAACCCCATCTGCCTCATCCAGCCGCTCCCACGCCATCACGCAGCCGGCACCACCGCGCCACCGCTCGATGACGGCGGCGATGTCGGCCTTGGCGCACTGCTTTCGCCGCAGAGCGTCATCGATCGCCCATACCGCCTGCAGTCGCTCCAGACTTGTTGCCAGGTCGGCGAGCGTACGAACAACGGATGTCACCGGCACGCCGTCGCGTCTCTCGACCTCGCCGCAACTGATTGACCGGGTGTGGAAGTGCAAGTCGCGGCGATTGCGGCGACGGAGCTTTCGGATGACTGTCACGTGCTGCACGTGGTCGTCCTCGGGTACCGCGATCCGGTGCACCCGAGCCGCGGTCGCGTGGCTGGGGACCGCACCCGCGGCGCCCGAGCTGAGTAGCGCGGCCCGTGCGAACACTGCCGGCGTCGCCTCAACCCGTCTGGGCAAGTAGATCCCGCGCTGGATACGTCGCAGCCGGCCAGACCGTAACGCGGTCAACAGGTCGTCAGGGTCGATGGCGGCGAGCGCTCGGTCACGCAGCAGAAGTCCATCTGGCTCCAATAGGGAAACCCACCACTCGTGCATGGGCTGAGGTTGGCGTCCAGCTAGCCCACCGGCAAGCGGCAACGCTCAGCGCTGTGAATACCACCTGCCCTGTGGATGGCCGGCGCCGCGCGGTGGGGTTGGTAGCGGTTGTGGGCGCCCCGGTAGCGGGTTGGTAGTCCTTGAAGAGCGCCCTACCGGAGGAGGAGAAACCGGAGGCGGCGGGAGGCCACGACGGTGCCGAAGGCGGCCATCACCACGAAGTACGCCAGGTGTCCGAGCATCGACGCGCCGACCACGCCGGTGGTGAGGCCGCGCATCAGAGCCACCGCGTGGTACAGGGGGAACGCCTGCACCAACCACTGCAGCGCAGGCGGATACACCGACAGCGGGAAGAAGGTCGCCGAAAACAGAAACATCGGTAGCACCGCCAGCTGCACCAGGTCGAAGTCATGCCAAGAGCGCATGAACGAGGTGGCAGCCATCCCGAGCGCCGCGAAAGCGAACGCCACGAACAGCGCCGCGGGCAGCGCCAGTAACGCCCACGGCGAGGAGATCAGTCCGAGAGCAAGCATCACGGTAAGGAAGCCGGTCGCGTACATCCCGCCGCGGATCAGCGCCCAGCCGATCTCCCCCACCGCGATATCCACCGGTCCCAGCGGGGTGGCCAACATCGCGTCGTAGAGCTTGGCGTACTTGAGCTTCATGAAGAAACCGAATGTCGCGTCATACACCGCCCCGTTCATCGCCGACGCAGCCAGCAGCCCAGGCGCGATGAACGCTGCATAACTCAGGGGCTGCCCATCCGGTCCCGGCACGGCACCGACCAGGCTGCCTAGCCCCTGCCCCATGGCCACCAGGAAGAACAGCGGTTCGAAGAACCCGGAGAAGATCGCCAACCAGACACTGCGCGACGCGATCGAGGAGCGCAGGATGACTGCTCGAGACCTCCCGGCGTACAACCCCGGTGGCAGCACCCGCAGTAGCAGTCCGAACCGCGGCGGGGCGGCCTCCGGAGGCATCTGTCGGATCGCGCTCATTGAGTCAACCTCACCCGGAACCGCCACCGCGACAGCAGCACTCCCACCAGGAGCAACGCCGACAGATAAGCGACATGCCCAACGGCCGGCCACAGCGCCACGGTGCCCAGTGCGGCACCGCGGGCCAGCTCGGTGCCGTGCCACAGCGGGCTGATCCAGGCCAGCGGCTGGATCAGCCCGGGCAGTTGCGAGATCGGGAAGAAGGTGCCTGAGAACAACGTCATCGGCACCACCACGAACCGGAACACGGCGGCGAACACCGTGCCCTCGCCCTCCTGTGAAGCTGAGAACGCCACCAACGGCGCGCTGAACGCCATGCCGCACAACACCGCACAGACCAGTGCAACGAGTATCCCCAGCCCCTGCATCGCGCCGAACAGCGTGACCACCAACAGGTATGCCGCAGCGGACAGGGTCAGGCGCAGCGCGATCCAGGTGAGCTGCCCACCCGCCAGCTGTCCGGATGTGACCGGGGTGGCTGTCACAGCCCAGTAGGTGCGTTGCCATTTGAACGCCGACAGGATCGGGTAGGTCGACTCGAAGGCGGCAGTTTGGACCGCGCCGATCACCAGCAGCGCGGGCGCGAGGTAGACCAGGTAGGAGACTCCGCCGGTGAACTGCACCGCCCGGCCACCCGCATCGATCAAACTGCCGAAGCCGACGCCGAAAGCCACCAGGAACAACAGCGGCTGCAGCAGACTGGAGATGGCCGTGGCCCGCCAATTGCGCCGGTACCAAAACCACCGCTCCTCGACGACGAGCAGCGCGGTCCGCCACCCGGGCAGCACCCGACCGGTGCAACGAACAGCCTCGACCGCGGTCATCAGTCAGTCCACCAGCGATCGACCGGTGAGCCGGAGAAACACGTCTTCCAAGGTGGACCGTCGGACCAAGCTGGACACCGGTCGCACCCCACGCTGGTGCGCGGCCGACAGCGCTGCCTCACCATCGGCGACGTAGAGCAGCAGCCGGTCGGGTAGCTTCTCGACCCGGTCGGCCAGATCGTCTACCGCATCGAGCCAGCCGTCTTGATCGCCAGGCCGAAATCGCAGCTCCAACACCTCGCGGGTGGAGTACCGAGCGATCAGCTCACCCGGCGAGCCCTCCGCGGCGATCAGCCCGCCATTCATCACCACGAGCCGGTCGCACAGCTGCTCGGCCTCATCCATGTAATGCGTCGTGATGATCAGCGTGACGCCTTGTTGCTTGAGCTGGAACAGCCGGTCCCAGAGCAGGTGCCGAGCCTGCGGGTCCAACCCGGTGGTCGGCTCGTCGAGCAGCATCAACTCCGGGTCGTTGACCAGCGACCGGGCGATAGTCAGCCGCCGCTTCATACCCCCGGACAGCAGGTCGACGGGGTCGCCAGCCCGGTCGGTGAGCTGCGTGAAGTCCAGCAGCTCGGCGGCCTTGGCCCGCACCGCGGCCCGGGACATACCGAAGTAGCGCCCATAGATCTGCAGGTTCTCCCGCACCGACAGCTCAGTGTCCAAGTTGTCCTGTTGCGGAACTACCCCGAGGCGGGCACGGATCCGTGGCCCGTCAGTGTCCGGGTCCATCCCCAGCACCTTCAGCTCACCGGCGCTGCGCGGGGACACGCAGGCGATCATGCGCATGGCGGAGGACTTCCCCGCACCGTTGGGACCCAGGAAACCGAACGCCTCGGCGGGTTGGACGTCGACGTCGATCCCGCGCACCGCCTCGACTGCACCGAACCGCTTGCGCAACCCGCGAGCCTGCACGAGAGCGGCACCATTGTCGGACACGCAATCGACGCTACCGGCCGCTCCTGACAGATTCGGCGGGTTTATCGACCGCGGCCGGGCTCAGGGAACTCCTACAACTCCGGAAACCACAGTGCGATCTCGCGCTTGGCGGAATCCACCGAGTCCGACCCGTGCACCAGGTTGTACTGGGTCTCCAACGCGAAATCACCGCGGATCGAGCCGGGAGCGGCCTTGTCCACCGGGTCCGTGCCGCCGGCCAGCTGCCGGAAGGCCGCGATTGCCCGCTCGCCCTCCACCACGGCGGCCACCACGGCGCCGGAGGTGATGAACTCCAGCAGCGAACCGAAGAACGGTTTCTCCGCGTGCTCGGCGTAGTGCTGCTCGGCCAGGTCGCGCGGAACTGTGCGCAGTTGCAGCGCGGCCAGCGTCAGCCCCTTGCGCTCGACCCTGGCGATCACCTCACCGACCAGGCCGCGGCTGACACCGTCGGGCTTGACCAGGACCAGGGTGCGCTCGCTCACTGCTGCTCATTCTCCTCTTTGCTGGGGGAACACCGGGTGTACGTGGGATACCGGCGGCAGCCTAACGACGCCGACGCGACCGCGACCCAGCGCGGTCAGGCTTTCAGCCGCTGAGCGACTGCCCAGCGCACGTACAGCAGGTAGCTCCAGACCAGGACGAACAGGATGCCGAGCCCGCCCAGTGCGGGGTGCGCGAACCAGCCGGCGACCATCGCGACCTGCAGTGCCAAAGCCAGTCCCAAGCCCCACCGGCGACGCTGCACACCGGCCGCGACCATCATCGCCAGTGCCAGGCCGATCGTGTACCAGCCGGCCGGGCCGCCTAGCCCACCGCCGAGCCGGTCGACGACGAGCACGGCCAGCCCGACGACGATCGCCTCCATCACCAGGGTGCCGGCGAAGACCCCTCGCAGCCCTTTCAGCGGATCGCTCATTGCGGTTGCCGGCTGAACAGGGTGCGGGCCTCGCCGACCATCGCTACTGAGCCGGTGATCACCACGCCGGCGCCCGACATACGGTTCTCGCCTGCAGCGATCTCCTCGGCCAAGGCCACGGCCGCCTCGATCGCCTCCGGTAGCTGTGGCTCGACGTGCAGCCGCTGCGCACCGAACACCTCCCGGGCCACTGCGGCGAGCTCGTCGACGTCCATCGCCCGCCTCGAGCTACTGGCGGTGACCACGACCTCGTCGACCACCGGCTCCAGTTCCGCGAGAATGCCGGTGACGTCCTTGTCGCGCATCACGCCCACCACAGCGACCAGCCTGCGGAAGGCGAACTCCTCGCGGAGCGCAGCCGCCAAGGCACGCGCTCCATGCGGATTGTGCGCGCCATCAAGCAAGACCGAGGGTGCCGTGCGGACCCGCTCCAACCGTCCCGGCGCGGTCACCGCCGCGAAGGCCTCCCGCACCGCGTCGACGTCCAGCGACCGGCTGGCGCCTGCTCCGAAGAACGCTTCGGCAGCGGCCAGCGCCAGCACGGCGTTGCGGGACTGGTGCTCGCCGTGCAGGGGCAGGAAGATCTCGTCGTACACCCCTCCGAGACCCTGCAGCCGCAACCGCTGCCCGCCGACGGCGATGTCGCGGTGCAGCACACCGAACTCCATGCCTTCTCTGGCCACCGTCGCGTCCACCTCGATACTGCGGGCCGCGATGACCTTGGCCACCTCGGGTGACTGCTCAGCGAGCACTGCCACCGAACCCGGCTTGATGATCCCGGCCTTCTCCGCGGCGATGCCTGTGATGTCGCTGCCCAGGTAGTCGACGTGATCCACCGCAACCGGGGTGATCGCCGCCACCGTGGCGTCGGCGACGTTGGTCGCATCCCAGCGGCCACCGAGGCCGACTTCGACGACCGCGGCGTCCACCGGCGCGTCAGCGAAGGTCGCGAAGGCCATCCCGGTCAAGACCTCGAACTTGCTCATTGGGATGTGTGATCCAGCGTCGACCATGGCCACATACCGCTCGATGTCCTGGTAGGCCTCGACGTAACGCTCCGGACTGATCGGCTCGCCGTGCAGACTGATTCGCTCGGTGATCAGCTGCAGCTGCGGGCTGGTGTAACGACCGACCCGAAGTCCGATCCTGCGCAGCAGCGCATCCAGCATCCGGGCCACTGAGGTCTTGCCGTTGGTACCGGCGATATGCAGCACCGGGTAACACCGCTGCGGGGCGCCGAGCAGGTCGACCAACGCCGCGATCCGGGTCAGCGACGGCTCGATCCGGGTCTCTGGCCAGCGACGGTCGAGCTCGGTCTCGGCTGCCTGAAGCGCCACGAGCGCATCGGTATCAATCTGGACCACGCCGCTCAGGCCTCCGGTGGACCGACATCAGCCCGCGCCCTGTCGCGCCGGGCGCCGATGTTGTGAACCGAGTGTTGAACCGGCGGCTGGGTCACCGCCACGTCAAGAGTCTACGGAGCAGCCATCTCCCCGACGGTGGTACCGGTCGATGCCGGTGGGTCACCCAGCGCTGGGCTCTCCTGCCCCGAATACGATGAGCACCATGACGTCCGAACCCCACTTCGTCCGCGTGCCAGACCGCGTCTCCGTCGACGGGCTGGAGGCCAAGTGGGTTCCGGTGTGGGAAAACGAGCACGTCTACCGCTTCGACCGGACGAAGACGCGGGAACAGATTTACTCGATCGACACCCCGCCGCCGACGGTGAGCGGCTCTTTGCACGTCGGCCACGTGTTCTCCTACACCCACACCGACACCATGGCGCGCTACCAACGGATGCAGGGTCGCGAGGTCTTCTACCCCATGGGCTGGGATGACAACGGCCTACCCACGGAACGGCGGGTGCAGAACTACTTCGGGGTGCGGTGCGAACCATCGTTGCCCTACGACCCGAGCTTTACTCCGCCCGACAAACCTGGCAAGGACGTCGTGGCCTGCTCACGTCAGAACTTCATCAAGCTGTGCGAACGGCTCACTGCCATCGACGAGAAGGCATTCGAGGAGGTGTGGCGTCGCCTCGGGCTCTCGATCGACTGGACCATGACGTATCAGACCATTGACGAGACCGCGCGAGCTATCTCCCAGCGAGCCTTTCTGCGCAACCTTGCCCGGGGGGAGGCGTACCAAGCTGAAGCGCCGACGCTGTGGGACGTCACCTTCCGAACCGCCGTCGCGCAAGCAGAACTCGAGGACCGCGATCGTCCTGCTGCATACCATAACATTGCGTTTCGTGGTGCTGACGGCACCAAGATACTCATTGCCACCACGCGCCCGGAATTACTTCCGGCATGCGTGGCCCTGGTGGCGCATCCTGATGACGAGCGCTACGTCGAGTTGTTCGGCCACACCGTACTGAGCCCGTTGTTCAATGTCAGCGTTCCGGTGGTGTCACATAAGCTCGCTGATCCGGACAAGGGTTCTGGCATCGCCATGGTATGCACGTTCGGTGATCTCAATGATGTGACGTGGTGGCGGGAGCTTAATCTGGACACCCGGACGATCGTCGGGCGTGACGGTCGTCTGATCTCTGAGCCACCACCGGGATTGGATGACGGCGCGGGCCGGGCCGCGTACGCCGAGCTCGCCGGCGCAACAGTGCACACTGCCCGCGAGCGGATCGTTGGGCTGCTCCGGAACTGCGGAGACCTACAAGGCGAACCGGAGCCGATTGTCCACGCGGTGAAGTTCTATGAGAAGGGCGATCGGCCGCTCGAGATCGTCTCCAGCAGGCAATGGTATATCCGTAACGGGGGGCGGGACAGCGACCTGCGCTCAGCATTGCTCGAACGCGGAAACCAGCTGGCATGGCACCCGGACCACATGCGCGTGCGATACGCCAATTGGGTCAACGGGCTCACCGGCGACTGGCTGATCAGCCGCCAGCGCTTTTTCGGCGTGCCGATCCCGGTGTGGTATCCCCTGGACAGCCATGGGCAAGCGGGGTACAGCAAGCCGCTAGTTCCGGACGATTCCGATCTCCCGGTCGACCCGACCTCAAAGGCTCCACCTGGATACCGCGAGGATCAGCGCGGCCAGGCCGACGGATTTATCGCCGACGCCGACGTCATGGATACCTGGGGCACGTCATCTCTCACACCGCACATCGCCGGACGGTGGAGTATTGATGATGATTTGTTCCAGCGCGTCTTCCCGATGGACTTGCGCCCCCAAGCCCATGACATCATCCGGACCTGGCTGTTTTCGACGGTCGTGCGTTCGCACCTCGAGAATGACTCCCTACCGTGGCGGCACACCGCAATTTCTGGATGGATCCTCGACCCCGATCGCAAGAAGATGTCCAAGTCCAAGGGCAACGTCGTGACCCCGATGGGCCTGCTCGAGCGCCATGGGTCAGACGCGGTCCGGTACTGGGCGGCTAGCGGTCGCCCTGGCACCGACACCGCCTTCGACGAAGCTCAGATGAAGGTGGGTCGCCGGCTAGCCGTCAAGATACTCAATGCGAGCCGTTTCGTTCTGGGCCTTGGCGTCGCTCATGGCGATGCGGCCGTCACCGATGCGTTGGATCGAGCGATGCTCGCTGAACTCGCCACGGTTGTCGACGATGCGACGAACTCATTCGAGCGTTACGACTACGCTCGCGCGCTCGAGCGGACCGAAAAATTTTTCTGGACCTTCTGCGACGACTACGTGGAGCTCGTCAAGGTCCGTGCGTACGGGGAGTACGGCGAGCAGGGGGCAAACTCGGCACGCGCTGCGCTAGCCGTGGCGCTTTCTACCCTGCTTCGCTTGTTCGCTCCGTTCATGCCGTTCACGACTGAGGAGGTGTGGTCTTGGTGGCGTCCCGGAACGGTGCACCACGCGCCTTGGCCCACAGCCAGCGATCTTTATGCTGTCTGCGGCGACGTTGATCCTCGCGTTCTTTCGACAGCGGCGGGCGTCATGCGTACCGTGCGCAAAAGTAAGTCGGACGCAAAACTTTCGATGCGTGCAGAGGTCGAGCGGTTGACGGTCCGGGGATCCCGCTCCTTTCTCGTTCTGTTCGAGGAGGCTCGGCACGATGTGCAAGCTGCCGGCCACATCGCCCAGATCGAGTGCGTCACCACCAGTGATGACGCACTCGTCGCGGAAGTCAGCCTCTGATCGGTCGCTGGTTAGGCGCTCACCTCATGGGTGGTCTAGGCCGGCAACCAGGCGTTTCGGCGCGATCAACCGGTAGCTGTCCGTGATGAGGTCGACGAGTTCGTCCCAGTCAAGATCCGGGCCGTCCAGGTACACCCCGATCCAGCCCTTCTGCCCGACATACGGGGGTACGAAGAAGCGGTCCTGATCGGAAGAGACGAGGACCTCGGCCGCGCCAGCAGGCGCTTTCAACCACAGCGAGGGCCGCCCGCCGTCGTGGTTGCCCTTTTGCATGGCGAAGATTCGGTCCCGAACCCGCCACGTGGGATCGCCCCAGGTCTGCTTCTCAGTCGCCTCTGGAAACGCCAAGCACACCGTTCGCAGCTGATGTAGGTGGTGCGGATCGAGGCTGGACGGATTCACCACTCCATCATCGTTCCCGACAGACGCGGTGTCTTGGACGAATGGGAGCCGGTTGGTAGCTGTTGAGAGCTGCTTCGGCGGGGGTTGGCGGTACTTGAAGAGCCCCCAACTGCGGTCAGGCGGACTTGTCGCGGCGTTCGCGGCGGGTGGGCTGGCGGGTCACGATTGTCGGGTTCACGTTCTCCCGTACGGTCTGCTCGGTGATGACGACCTTAGCCACGTCGTCGCGGCTGGGAATGTCGTACATCACCGGCAGCAGCACCTCTTCCATGATGGCCCGCAGCCCGCGAGCACCGGTGCCACGAAGAATCGCCTGATCGGCAATCGCATCCAACGCGGTGCTGGTGAACTCCAGCTCCACACCGTCCATCTCGAAGAGCTTGCTGTACTGCTTCGACAGAGCATTGCGCGGCTCGGTGAGGATCTGCACCAGCGAACACTTGTCCAGGTTCGTCACACTGGCCACCACCGGAAGCCGACCGATGAACTCCGGAATCAACCCGAACTTGATCAGGTCCTCCGGCATGACATCAGAGAGCACATCGGCGGCATCGATGTGTGCCTTTGTCCGCAGCTCGGCGCCGAACCCCAGCCCCCGCTTACCGATCCGATCCTCGATGATCTTGTCCAGGCCAGCGAAGGCGCCAGCGACGATGAACAGGACGTTCGTCGTGTCGATCTGGATGAACTCCTGGTGCGGGTGCTTGCGCCCGCCCTGCGGTGGCACGCTGGCAGTGGTGCCCTCCAGGATCTTCAGCAGCGCCTGCTGGACCCCCTCGCCGGAGACATCCCTGGTGATCGAAGGATTCTCCGACTTGCGAGCGATCTTGTCGACCTCATCGATGTAGATGATCCCGGTCTCAGCCCGCTTGACGTCATAATCCGCCGCCTGGATCAGCTTGAGCAGGATGTTTTCCACGTCCTCGCCGACGTAGCCGGCTTCGGTCAGCGCGGTCGCGTCAGCGATGGCGAAGGGCACGTTGAGCAGCTTCGCCAAGGTCTGAGCCAGATAGGTCTTCCCACACCCGGTGGGCCCGAGCATCAGGATGTTCGACTTGGAGAGTTCGATCTCGTCGTCACGACCCTTGTCCCCGGCCTGAATGCGCTTGTAATGGTTGTATACGGCAACTGACAGCGTGCGCTTCGCGTCGTCCTGGCCGATGACGTAGGTCTCGAGGAAGTCATGGATCTCGGCGGGTTTGGGTAGCTCGTCGAGCTTGACATCGCCTGCGTCGGCGAGCTCCTCCTCGATGATCTCGTTGCACAGATCGATGCACTCGTCGCAGATGTATACACCGGGCCCCGCGATGAGTTTCTTGACCTGCTTTTGACTCTTCCCGCAGAAGGAGCACTTCAACAGGTCGCCGCCGTCACCGATCCGTGCCATGGGGGCTGGCCTCTAGTCCCTCCCGGCGCGTGGTGCGCAGCGCGCCTGTCTGCGTATGTGTGCTCGACCGTACCCGCCCGACCCTGCCATGCGGGAGGACCAGCCTCCCCGATATTGCCGTGCGGACGCGACTTCGCCGACTGCTCGGCGTGTCGCAACGAACGGCGGTCAGCGTCGGACTGCGGAGAGCTTCCGAATCTGGGTGATCTCGTCAATGATCCCGTAGTCCTTCGCCTCGACTGAGGTCAAGATCTTGTCTCGATCGATGTCACGGCGGATGCGCTCCTCGGTCTGGCCGGTGTGGTGGGCCAGGGTGCTCTCCAGCAGACGCCGCATCCGCTGGATCTCGGCAGCTTGGATCTCCAAGTCCGATACCTGCCCGTACACGCCCTCGGTAGCCGGCTGGTGGATGAGGATCTGGGCGTTGGGAACCGCCATCCGCTTTCCCGGGGTGCCCGCGGCGAGCAGTACCGCAGCGGCTGAAGCAGCCTGACCGAGGCAGACCGTCTGGATCTCCGGCCGGACGAACTGCATCGTGTCATAGATCGCCGTCATCGCCGTAAACGATCCACCCGGCGAGTTGATGTACATGCGGATCTCACGGTCCGGATCGGTCGACTCCAGCACCAGCAGCTGCGCCATGGTGTCGTTGGCCGAGGTGTTGTTGATCTGCTCCCCGAGGAAGATGATCCGCTCCTCGAACAGCTTGTTGTACGGGTTGGACTCCTTGACCCCGTAGCTGGTGCGCTCGATGAACGAGGGCAGCACGTATCGCGACTGTGGCATATGACCGTCGGAGATCTGATCGTGAGGCATGCGATCGTAGGGCACAGCGCCTCTGGGCAGGTGGTTCATGAGGGCTCCTCGAACTCAGCGGTCCGCGTCGGGCAGCGAATTGGCGCGGGTCAGGACTTGGTCGACGAAGCCGTACTCACGGGCCTCTTCCGCGGTGAACCAGCGGTCGCGGTCGGAGTCGGCGATGATCCGCTCGACCGGCTGGCCGGTCTGCTCGGCGATGAGCTCTGCCATCTCACGCTTGTGCTTGATCAGCATGTCGGCCTGGATCGCGATGTCCGCCGCGGTACCGGCGACACCCGCCGACGGCTGGTGCATGAGGATCCGGGCGTGCGGCAGGGCGTAGCGCTTGCCACGGGTGCCCGCAGACAGCAGGAACTGCCCCATCGAGGCCGCCAGACCCATTGCGTAGGTCGCCACGTCTGGCTCGATCAGCTGCATGGTGTCGTAGATGGCCATGCCCGCAGTGACCGAGCCACCCGGTGAGTTGATGTAGAGCCGGATGTCCTGGTCGCCATCCTCTGCGGACAGCAGCAAGAGCTGAGCGCAGATCTGGTTGGCGATGTTCTCCTCGACCTGGGAGCCGAGCACGATGATGCGCTCGCGCAGCAACCGCTCATACACCGAGTCGGTGAGGTTGAGGCCAGCCGAGGCGGTCCGCATCACGGGGGCGTCCCGCAGCGGCACGGCCGAGGCGATGTGGTCCGAGGTCACGTATGCCTGCCTTCTGTCACTAGGTCCGGTGGGGATTGAGAGTCAGCTCGGAGTCACCGAACACGACGCTGTGGACACTGCCGACCCTAACGAAGGCGGGCGGCGTCTAAGTCCTGGCGCGCCCTTCGTTCGCTTACAGCGTCACGCCGGGTTGCCGTCAGAATCGTCCGGACTGGGTCATCCAGCCGACTCCGCTCGCTGCGGCGTCGCCGAACTGACCAGGGCCTCGATATCTACGGCGTTGCCGGTAGCGTCGGTGACGGTGGCCTGGCGAACTACCGTGGCCAGCGCCTTGCCGCGGCGTACGTCGGCGTACATGCCGCCCAACTCGCCCGCCTCCTGAATCTGCTTGACGTACTCGTTCGGGCTGACGCCATGGCGCTGCGCCTGATAAATGATGCGCTCGCTGAGCTCGTCGTCGGTAACGGAGAGCTCTTCCGCGTCGGCGATGGCGTCGAGCAGCAGCCGGGCCTTCACCGCCTGCTGCGCAGCGGTGCGCAGGTCGTTCTCGAACTCTTCGGCGGTGTGCCCCTCCCGCTCCAGCCACTGGCTCAGACGCTGCTCGTCGTGGTCGAAGGCGTGCAGGGCGTCGTGCTTGCGCGCCTGGAACTCGGCGTCGACGATGGAGTCCGGCAGCGGGACTTCGGTGATGTCGAGCAGGGCCTTGAGCACGTTGTCCCGGGCCTGCGCGCCCTGCTGCATCGCCTTGACCCGGCTGAGCCGTTCGCGCAGGTCGGCCCGAAGCTCGTCGATGGTGTCGAACTCACTGGCGAGCTGGGCGAACTCGTCGTCGGCGGCAGGCAGCTCGCGCTCTTTCACCGCCTGGACCGTGGCCGTCACTTCGGCCTGCTGCCCGATATGTGGTCCGGCGACGAGGGTGGTGGTGAAGACCCGATCCTCTCCCGATGAGGCGCCGATCAGCGCATCGTCGATGCCGTCAATGAGCTGGCTGGAGCCGATCTGGTACGACAGACCGGTGGTCGCCAACTCCTCGACCTCCTCCCCGTCGATGGTGGCCGTGAGGTCGATCGCGACGAAGTCGTCCTGCTGCGCTGGACGTTCGACTCCGGTCAGGGTGCCGAAGCGGGAACGCAGCCCGTCGAGCTGCTCGCCGATCTCGGCGTCGGTCACCTCAACGTCGTCGACGGACACCGCAAGCTCACCGAACGCGGGCATCTCGATCTCCGGCCGAACGTCGACCTCGGCGGTGAACACCAGGTGGTCACCGTCCTCGATCCTCGTCACCTCGAGCTCAGGGCGACCCAGCGGGTGAACCTTGCCGGAGGTGACAAGCTCGACGTACTTTGCGGGCACCGCCTCGCTGACCACCTCGTCGAGTACCGCACCGCGACCCAGCCGCTGCTCCAAGATTCGGGCCGGCGCCTTGCCGGGCCGGAATCCGGGGATGCGAACCTGCTGGGCGATCTTCTTGTAAGCGCGGTCGAAATCAGGCTTGAGTTCGTCGAACGGCACCTCGACGTTGATCTTGTCGCGCGTCGGACTGAGCTGTTCGACGGTGCTCTTCACTGGAGTGCTCCTTGGGACAGACGAGAACGCGCCCGGCTGCGCCACGGCCGCCGGGCAGTGAGGTGTTAACCGAGTCTAGGCGAGCACTCCGGCCCGGCTGATGGGGGCGCTACCGCACGTATTGCTGTGTCCCCCTGTCCACTACGCGTGGGCGTGGTGGCGCTGTGCCTCGCCGCGCCTCTCATGCCGAGCCAACCCGTAGGCGCTGCGCGCCCGCCCTGAAGGGTGATGAGTCGAGCTGCCGCGCGTCACAGCCCTACGTGCGCCGAGTTCGACATGAGGGCTGTCCGAAGCCGCCCCCGCAACGCTCATGTCGAACTCGGCGGCAGTAGAGCGGGTTGTGGTCACCCCTATTTTCGGAGCAAGGACTCACCAAGCACGTCCACCGCGAACGAGTCGCCAGGCCACCGACCGCTGCATCACTCGGAACACGACCGCTCCCAAGAAGCTCTTTGTCGCCGTCCGCGGCTTCATCGCGGTCAATGACGGCCCCGCGATGGCTCGCAACTGGCCCGCGTCAACGGACAACTGGTCGGGGTGGCGGGATTTGAACCCACGGCCCCTCGCTCCCAAAGCGAGTGCGCTACCAAACTGCGCCACACCCCGT